>CAYYBV010000185.1:0-4132 GCA_964469675.1 uncultured Verrucomicrobiota bacterium | reverse complement strand
CGGCCCGGTTACGCCAGGACGCGGTGACTTCATTTTTCCGGTGCGTGGCAAATTCGATGCTGCTAGCCGAGAAGCCGAATCAAGCCGGCACTGGCAGGGAGCAGACTTCTTGTCGGCAGATGCCGCGATGGCGCCTTCTATCAGGCATATCATCATTTCCAGGGCCAGGTATGAAGCCGCGAACAATGGCTACTGTGAGGGAATTCTCAAGACCCTGGCAGACGACGTCATCGGCACGGGCCCGCGACTCCAGTTGTCGCTGTGCGAAAACGAGGAAGACGACATTGTGCTCGAATGGGAAACCCGACTCAACCGGCGCGAAGCACGCTGGCGGAAGTGGGCGAACCCTGAAAATGGCTCGGCGGTCGAAAGCCCTTGACGGCGAGGTGTTTTTGATGAAAAACAACAACCCAAGGATTCGAAGCCATGTAAAAATCGGCATCGACACCTTTGAAGCCGAACAGGTTGGTTCCGCTTTTCATTCAACACTGACCGACTTCCACAGCACCGGAGTTCCGAAGGAATTTGACGGAATTGAATACGACCAGCACGGAAACCCGATTGCATACCGTTTCTGGCGCATTCACCCCGGTTCTTCCAGCGTTGGAAGCGTGACGACGGCCGACTCTTATATGGTGAAGGCTGAGAACGTCATCCATTATGCCAACATATGGCGGCCAGGGCAGCACCGTGGCATCTCCGAAATCGCGAGTACGCTGCCCGGGTTCAACGATCTACGCCGGTTCACGACTGCCGTTCTTGCTGCCGCCGAGGTGGCAGCAGAGATCAGCTTCATTTTGTCGAGCAACGCCCCGGTTGACGACGAAGACGTGAAAAATCCCGTTCCCCTAACTCCTGGAACGGTGATCGACCTGTGTCGCAACGCAGGGATAGCACTTCCGGCCGGCTGGACAGCGAGCCAAATGAAGGCCGAACAGCCCACGTCGACACACTCGGACTTTGTGAAAACCAAAATCCGTGAGGCAGCCAGGCCCCTCTCTATGGCCATGAACGTCGCCATGGGGGATTCCTCCGGATACAACTACGCATCAGGCCGGCTGGATCATCAAACGTACTTCAGGGCCATCAGAAACGAACGCGCAGACATTGGCGAGGTTATCCTGGATGACCTCCTTCATGACTTCGAGGCCATCGACAGGGTGTTCTTCCCGGAAGATTATGATGATTCCATCGAAACTGAGCATGAGTGGATGTGGGACGGATTTGATCACGTTGACCCCGTCAAGGAGGCCAACGCCCAGAAGATACGTCTGGCTTCTGGGACCACAACGCTGGCCGACGAGTGTGCAAAGGATGGCAAGGACTGGAGTCGAGTCTTGCGACAGGTAGCCCGCGAAAATCGCATGCGTATAAAACTAGGGATACCAACACCAGAACAACCCGGAAGCGAATCAGCCACAACTCGAAACGAGGACGAAGACGATGAGTAAACCTTTTATCATGGCCGCTGGCGGCGAATGCGCTGATTCCATTCAGTACGTCGAGGCGACCGGCCAAACATATCGCGACTTGACGAAGGTTTCTGGCGTTGCCTATTCCGGCGGCATGATGAATTTGGGCTGGCGAGATCGGGTTGTTGTGGATATTGCCAGCATGGAAATGGCCCCACAAATCCCGCTGCTCCTTGCTCACTGGAACGACCCCGGCGCTCGCCTTGGTGTTGTGACGGCAAAGAAGGCAAGCAATCAGCTTCTTGTTTCCGGTGGCATTGACACATCGAATGAGAAGGGAAAGTACATCGCCGAAGCGGGGAAAAAAATTGACTGGCAGCTGTCGATTGGCGCCGACGTCATGGCGAGCGAACACATCCCAGAAGGCGAAGAGAGGACCATCAACGGGCAAAAATTTCAAGGCCCAATCGTCCATGTGACCAAAGCGCTGTTGCGTGAGGTTTCGATAGTCGCGGTCGGCGCCGACATTTCGACTCATTTAAAAATTGCCGCCAGTTTCAACATGATCACTCTTGCATCCAACCAGCCCCACCCCCAACCCCAGAAGGAACAGCATCAAATGGACAAAAATCTGCAAGACTTCATCCGTGCCAAGTATTCCCTCGGTCCCGACTGGGACGAAACCGCCATCAAGGCGCACCTGACAACGGTCGGCAGCAACGTGGAGGCTGAAAAAGCTGACATGGTGAAGGCGTCCGCAAATGACGGCGGCACAGCCGCTGCCCCGTCCAGCCCTGCCCCGTCCAGCCCTGCCCCGTCCAGCCACGCCACGGTCACCGCCGGGGCTACCGACTTTCAAGGAGTCGTCAGCCAGACGGTTGAAAAAGCCCTGAAGGCGGCTCGTGAACAAGAAAACAACCGCATTACTGAGATCAACAAGATCACGGCTGAATACCCCGATATTCGGGAGAAGGCCATTTCTGCCGGGTGGAGCAAGACCCAGGCCGAACAGGCGGTCGAAGTGCTCAAGGCGTATGCGTCGAAACTTCCCGGTGCCACCGGCAACATCATCGTTCGTAATGGCCCGAGTGTTGACGCGTCGGTGCTTGAGGCGTCCCTTAGTTTCCAGTGCGGCATCAAAGAGGACATCATCAAGGCATCCTGTGGCGAGAAGGCCATGGACATCGCGGACAAGCATCTCCGGGGCATGGGCCTGAAAGACGTCATGGTCGAAGCGTGCCGCCTGGAGGGCAAAAACGTCGGCGTGGCGTTCAACAACGACACCATCAAGGCGGCGTTCTCCACTGTCAGTTTGCCCGGCATTCTGAGCAACGTCGCCAACAAGAAGGCCTTGCAGGCGTACAACGCCATCGACAGCATCGCCTCGAAGCTGTGCTCGGTTGGCGACCTGAAGGACTTCAAAGAGGCTGAACGGGTTCGCCTTGTTGATGTCGGTGACCTTGAGCTGGTCGGCGCTGATGGCGAGCTGAAGGACAGTACGGTCTCGGAAGACCGGGCAACCAACAAACTCAGCACCTACGGCAAGGTGTTCACCCTGACGCGGAAGATGGTTTACGATGATGATCTTGGCGAATTCCTGAAGATTCCAACCGGGTTCGGCAGCCGTGGCAAGCGCAAGATTGACCAGGTGTTCTTCAGCCGCCTGCTCAGCAATCCGGTGCAGGCCGACGGCAAAGCGCTGTTCTCCACCGAGCACAAGAACTACACTGGCGGCGCGACCAGCGCCCTCGGCGTTGAGTCCCTGGAAAAGGCTATCACCAAGTTCATGGACCAGGTGGACAGTGACGGCCAGCCGATCTCGGTCGAACCGAAGTTCCTGCTTGTCCCGACAGTGCTGTTCCCGGCCGCTCAGCGCCTGACCATGAGCACGCTGCTGATTGGTGGCGACGCGGTGGTGCCAGCCGGCAACGTTATCGCAAAATACGGGCTGACTCCAATCGCGAGTCCGTATCTGACCAACGTCACGTACCCCGGCTTCAGCGATACCGGCTGGTACCTGTGGGGCGATCCCAACCAGGTTGACACCTTCGAAATCGGCTACTTCCGTGGCAAGAAGTCCCCGACTGTCGAGCTCGGCGAGACCAACTTCAACACCCTTGGCATGAGCTTCCGGGTGTACTTCGACTTCGGCGTCCGTGAGCAGGATCACCGGGGCATTGTGTTCAACAAGGGCAAAGTCTAAGTAAGACCATGTTGCTGGACTGGCATCAGCCAGCCCGGCAATAGTCAAAAAACCAACTCCAAAACCAACATCAGAAGGATAAAACCATGGACGCAATCTACTATCAACAGGGGAACTCGCTGGATTACACGCCGACCTCGGCCGTTGGCGCCGGTGACGTCATCGCTCTCCAGAACAACTACTGGGGCGTCGCGAAGCTGGACATTGCAGCCAATGCCCTCGGCTGCCTGGCCGTGGCCGGTGTTTTCAAGGTTGGGAAGCCGGCGGGAGCAATCGCTTTCGGCGCACTGCTGTACTGGAACGCCTCGACCAAACAGGCGCAGACCACGCCCATCGACAACGCGTACATCGGCCGTGCGGCCGCCGCCGCTGCGGATGCGGATGGCGAAGTGCTGCTTGCTCTCAACGCCAGCAACATCGGCACCGTTTCGGCGCCGGAAGCCCAGGCCGAGCCCGTTCCTTCCGCTGCTGACGTCACCCCGACCGTGACCGACGCTCCCACCGCCACCAATGCCGC
>CAYYBV010000184.1:0-4165 GCA_964469675.1 uncultured Verrucomicrobiota bacterium | reverse complement strand
AATGGCGGTGCGGATGGCCGCGCCCTTGCCCTGATTGTGTTCATGCCGAAAGTATTTTATCACCGGATATTGCCGCACAAGATTTTGCAAGGCCTCCGCCGTGCCGTCGCACGAAGCGTCATCCACAACAACAACTTCGCGTCGCATCCCGGCGGGCAAAGACACCTGCATCACTTCGACAATAACCTGCGCAATGGTATAGGCCTCGTTATAAGCCGGGATTAAGATGCTGAGCAATGGAGCGACATCTTTTTTTAAATCCGTCATTCTGGCAACCCTCCGCAAGCATCAACATCCTTTGCAAACCGAACAAAAAACCAACAACGCCAAGTATTTGTTTTTGAAAACCGGCATAACCGCGTAACATCTGCAACACAACTAAAGCCGCCAAACGTATCCGGGGGAACACAGAACTGGTCAGAGCATACCTCGGGAATCCGGACGTTGCAAGCCGACAGTCCGGCGCAATTATCCCAAACATAGACGCCTCCGGACTTGACACTCCGGCTCACTTTGCCCATCATCATTGCTTTATGACGCCTCTGCCGGCAGATTCCAAGTGGCACTTTTTTTAAACAAGCACAACAGCACGCAAATGCCATACATATGATTCAAAACGGTACCCAGTTATGTTAATGCAATGAAGATTCTTGTTACTGGCGCAACGGGCTTTCTGGGAACACACGTCGTACGGCGACTGCTGGAACGCCGCGACGATGTGCGTTGCCTGGTCCGCAATGATCAGGCCGGCCTGCCGGAAAGCGCCAAGCGTTTGATCGGGGACATCCTGGATCCAGATTCCTTAAGCAAAGCCGTAACAGATGTGGACGTCATCTGCCATTGCGCGGCTTTAGTGACAGGAAATCACAAGCGGGCTGATTTTTTCAGAGTCAACACACAGGGCCTGGCCAACATGCTCAACGCCGCCGCCCAGGCAAACGTAAAAAGGTTTATTCACATCAGCACCTGCGGCGTTCTGGGCAATGTCCCCCACATTGACACGGACGAAAGCGCGCCTTTGATTGAGTCTGGATACCCTTACCGCGACTCTAAAGTCACAGCCGAAAGATTAATTAATGCAAGTCCGTATCGTTCGGCGGTTACCATCATCCGGCCAGGCTGGATCTACGGACCGGGTGACCGGAACGCGTTGCCTTTCATTTTTGAGCGCTTGAAGGCCCGCCGGATGTATGTCATTGCTGGAGGCCGACCGCTGGTCCACACTGTTTTTATCGGCCACGTGGTTGACGCCATTATTGCCGCTGCCGAAAGGCCTTGCGCCGCGGGACAGACGTACAATATAACGGATGGCCGACATATAACCATGAAAGGCTTTCTGGAGGCCGTCTGCCAGGCGGCAGCGCTGGAATACCACGCCCGGAACATTCCTTATCCGGCCGCCTGCGCCGCCGCGCTGGCCGGCACAGTATGGGAATTTTTATCCGGCAGGGAAGCCTTTGTCAATTTGCACAAGCTAAAAACGGTCACGACCGACTGCAGTTTCTCGATTGCCAAGGCAAAACGGGACTTGGCCTATACTCCAAAAATATCAACCGAAGACGGCTTAAGATTATTTGTTGAAGAATATGAGGCACGCTTAAAGAAAGGTTGTTGGTCAACATGAATGCAATGGCTTCAGGGATACTGAATATGGCACGAATGGGCCTGCGCATGGTCGCGCACGGTTATGCTTCGCCCAAAAAGGTCATGAACTTTGCCCGCTGCCTGGCACACCCGTATTTGGGCAACGTGGTTTCGACGGGATATCCGCCGGCACTGGCGATCGATCCTGCCGCCACATGCAACCTCGGCTGTTTCGCCTGCCCGGCTGGCAACGCCGCGCCCACGCCGCTCAAAAACATGAATTTTAGCGACTACCGAAAACTTGTTGACGAAGTCGATGATTACGCCTTGATCATATTTCTCTATGTCGTCGGCGAACCATTTATGAACAAAGACCTGGCAAGCTTTATCGAGCATGCGCACCGCCGCCGCATTTACACCGTAGTCAGCACCAACGGGCATTTCATCAACACCCCAGAACAAGCGGAAAAAATAGTCCAATCGGGACTGGATGACTTAATCATCACTATCTCGGGGTTATCACAGGAGGTCTACGCTAAATATCATCGTAATGGACAGATCGACACGGTCCTGAAAGGGCTCGACATGCTCGTGGCCGCGCGTACCAAGCTGGGATCAAAATCCCCCAAGCTGAATATTCGGTATATCAAATTTGCATACAACTTAGAAGAGACCGCTAAAGCCAAGGCACGTTTTATGCAAGCCGGCGCCGATTCGTTTACCGCCCGTTCGGCGCGGAGCAATGTTGCCCAAGGCATGGTGCCGCAGCAATTGAAAGGCGTCGTAAACGAATACCAGAAACAGTATCTTGCATCGGATAACACGCCGACCAAAATACGGCAACGCCGGCGATGCCTATGGCCATGGCTTATCGGAGTGGTAAACTGGGACG
The DNA here is from genome assembly GCA_964469675.1 of uncultured Verrucomicrobiota bacterium. Taxonomy (GTDB): domain Bacteria; phylum Verrucomicrobiota; class Kiritimatiellia; order JAAZAB01; family JAAZAB01; genus VSJD01. The sequence goes on along the minus strand of CAYYBV010000184.1, from coordinate 1,689 downwards.
GCGTGTTAACACCCTGCACGCAATATCCGTGGGCCAACAATGCGCATGACCCCAATTATCTAGGCAACGTCTTCCAAGACCAGAGTTTCCGCAAAACATGGCAGGGCAGGCAAATGATTGATTTCCGAACACGCTTACTGAATAAAAGCCGGACCCCCGATTTTTGCAAGAACTGCATCCGTTCCGTAGGATTCGGCGATGCCACCTAATGGTTCGATTGCATACCCAAAACGACGCGTCCGCTTCTCTCCGGCATTACGGTTTTTCTTGACTCCTCGCACCCGGCGCGGCACTCTATTCTTATTCAATGGCATCCACCAAATGCCACCCTATACCGGCCACCGGCCTTAAGCTAGCCACTGGTTCAAGGGGCGGATTGAGCTTTAATTGCATTGGCATAAATCGCATTTCGCGCAGGAGATTTATTTTATGTCATCCGAGCAAATAGCAGAATATAATCCCGGGACAACTCCGTCCGTCAGCGTGGTGCTGCCGGCATATCGTTCCGCCGCATCCTTACAGCCGCTGGTGGCAAGGCTGCAAGCCGTGTTGCGGGCGCGCGATGCCGAGTTTGAAATCATCTTGATCAACGACGGTAGTCCCGACTGCTGCTGGGCACTGATTGAGGACCTCGCCCGCGCCAACCCTCACATCCGCGGCATTGACCTCATGCGCAACTTCGGCCAGCACAACGCCCTGCTTTGCGGCATCCGCGCGGCACGGTTCGATGTAATTATCACGTTGGACGCCGACCTTCAGCACCCGCCCGAAGAAATCCCAAAATTGCTAACCAAACTGCAGGAAGGTTTTGACATAGTTTACGGCGTTCCTTATAAAGAACATCACAATCCGCTGCGCTTGGCCGCCTCGCGGATTTTTCGAACCATCGTGCAGGGCACCATGGGAATTCACATTGCCTTTAATATCAGCGCATTCCGCGCGTTCCGGCGCCCATTGCGTGACGCCATGGAAACTTACCGCGCGCCATCAGTCTTTATCGATGTGCTGCTCGCCTGGGCAACAACACGTTTCGGCTCCGTGGAAGTGCAGCATGCCCCCCGCCCTTTCGGCAAATCCAGCTATTCCTGGTTTAGACTTTTGAACCACTGCCTCACGATTATGACCAGCTTTTCGACGCTTCCCTTGCGACTGGCCAGTTGGATCGGCTTTATTCTGACCCTTTTCGGCATTGGCGTGCTTGTTTATGTTATCGGCCTCTATTTGCTCCTCGGATACAGCATGCCCGGATTTCCGTTCCTGGCGTCAATTATCGCAATTTTTTCCGGCGCGCAACTATTCGCCCTGGGGATCATGGGGGAATACCTCGCGCGCATTCATTTTCGGCTGATGGAAAAGCCTCCTTATGTTATTCGCGGCACAACCGGACATGCTTCCTGAAGCACATCCCGGCTTGAGAATATATCATGGCTAAAATTCTGCTGATTAAAACCAGTAAAACTAATTTGTCCGACAAGGGGCTTGCGCCCCCGCTCGGCATCCTCTCCCTGATCGCCTATTTGCGCCAAAACCGCCCGGACAAGGACCAGTTCCGCATGCTGGATCTGCGCGCCACGACAAATTACACCGGCGCCATCGAAGCGATCACTCATAATTTTCAACCAGACATCATCGGGTTCAGCTCGATGACGATCGAGGCTGACAACCTGCACGCCATGGCCGACTGGTGCA
>CAYYBV010000183.1:0-4172 GCA_964469675.1 uncultured Verrucomicrobiota bacterium | reverse complement strand
CAAGCAAGCCAAGGGCATAGCAAACTTTTGCAACATTAAGGGCGTCATCAAAGAGGTCTTTGCCTTATCCGGATTTGACACTATCTTGCCGGTCTTCAATTCTGTGAAGGATGCGATGCCGGTTTAGCGCAAATGCATATTATATCATACAAAAAAAAATCCACCGTCATCTTGCGAGTCCATGGACACCTGAACGCAGATACGGCCACTGAATTCGAGCGCGTTTTAAACCAGCAACTCGACGCCGGCGAGCTAAAGTTCATCCTGAACCTGGCCGAGCTGACCTTGATCAACAGCGCGGGCCTGTGCAGCATCCTTGCGTTCGCCAAAAAAATCAAGGAGCGAAACGGAAGCATTGCCGTTTGCGCCTTGCATGGCGAAGCGCTCAAAGTGTTCGAGATATCCGGGTTTGCCGCCTTGTTCGCCATGTACCCAACGGAGGCCATGGCGCTCAAACAGGCCTGATGCCGGAAACCAGTCGATTTATGCCCGCCACATTAGCGCTAACGGTTGTGGAGGCCGACGCGGATCCAGCCGTATTGACGCCGCAATCCGGCAACATTACGGTGCTGACCTTGGACCACCACAACTGAAAACGTTGATCTGATCAGGCGGGTACCCCGGGTGGGACTTGAACCCACGACCTGCGGATTAGGAATCCGCCGCTCTGTCCAGCTGAGCTACCGGAGTATGATAAAAAAGCATATTTATTGCGGTTGCAACCTACCACAAGTCTAGAGGCGTTGACAATATCGGATGGGCCCTTCTTTGGTTTAAGCACAACATCCCGCAAAATACAGCAATCAATGCACGCCATCCGGCCATCATAGATCCGGCCCTGTTATACACCAACGACCGCTCCGCGACAAAACAACTAACCCGGAAGTTTCCCTCGAAACATCCGGGTTAGCCAATTATCACAAAAAACTGCTTATTTAACAGGCTGATCGGCGCTTTTCTCAACAAATTCAGGTGCCGCCGCCGGAATGGGGATTACCGCTATCATTTCTTCCATGGTCACAAAGCCGTTATTATCGGCATCCAAGTTTTTGAATTGTGTGCTGGCGTAGGATTTCATTTCATCCGGGGAAACCTTGCCATCCTTATCGGTGTCCATCGCCATAAAAACACTCTTGCGATAGGCAATGACCTCAACCCCGCTCACTTCGCAATCACCGTTGGCATCCTGCTTGTCACAGGCAGCGGTTTGGTCAACCGCGGCATTTTGACCAACAAAGAACGCAACGTATTCTTCCATGGTCACGCTGCCATCCTTATTTACATCAATACTCACAAACCGCTGGCCAATAAATTCATCGGCGGACAATTTACCGTCCTTATTGGCGTCCATTTCCTTGAACCATTCCATACGGCCGGCCTGCTGTTCAGCCGCAGTCAACTTGCCATCCCGGTTTGCATCACATTTATGAAAGACCGACTTTATGATCTGGGCGGCCGTTTTCGCTGGCACGGACGCTTTCACTTCGGTGGTTGCGCCAGCCGCTGACTGGCCCTGCGCACAAACCATCGACGTCATGGCAACCGCAATTATTCCGGCAACTGCCCACTTTTGCATCTGACTCATATAACCCCTCCCGCACCTCCGTTTACGGCCGCATGGGTGTTGAATCTCGTGAGCCATTTTGGCTCGCAAGCAAACACCGGCCAAACATGTCGACCACTTGAGCAGGAATATCATACCAGACAACAGGATGTCAAATTATATCGCCCCTGGTTGCATATTCCTGTAATTTTATACCTGAATTATGCACGAACATCAGCGAGGGCGTTTGTATCCAATCATGGCAGAGCGCAGGCTAATTTTGACACCGCCTCGCCTGGTAACCCGATAAATTATAAAGGCAAAACAAAGAAACGCTGCTGTGCGCCAGCGCATTATTTGGGCACATCGGGTTTATGGTACCTTAATTTTGCATCGCATTAGTTTACCACAGATGCTAGGCGCGAAGGGCGCCGCTGTATAAGCATACTGCAAGCCCTTTGCAACGAAGCAGATGCGGCAAAATCATGCGACCGTCTTTTCCGGCGAACATCAGCGTTTTTGTAGGATGCCTTCATAACCCGTTGGGTTAAAAGGGAAAGTGGTGCAAAAAATAACTTGCACGCCGTGTTTATTGACAAAATATAACAACAACGCTGATGTTCGTGCAAAATTGAGGTGGTAATTGAATTGCAATATGCCTGCGCGGCGTCGCCGTTCGCGCCGGGCATCGGCGCCAAGCTGCAAAATCAATGACCAAAAACATCGCATGCCGAAACATATTCTTTTACCCATCCCCATTCTGCTCGACACCCGCTTGAAAAATGTTAGCATAAAAACCGTTATGAACAAAAACTCAGACATCGTCACAGCCCTGCGACATAAGCTGACGCAATCACGGCGGATTGTGGTAAAAATTGGCAGCCGGATACTGATCCAGCGCTCCGGACGGCCTGAAATGCGCCGGATTCGTTCACTGGTGCGGGAATTAGCCAGGCTGCGCCAGGCAGATCGTGAAGTAGTCTTTGTCACCTCCGGCGCGATTGGCACCGGCATGGAAGCCCTTGGCATGCGGCGGCGTCCGACCTGCCTGCCTGAATTACAAATGGCCGCGGCAGTTGGCCAAAGCCGCCTAATGACACGCTATGACACGCTGTTTGCAAGGGAACGCTGCAAAATTGGACAGGTGTTATTGACGCATGACGACCTTAAGAACCGGTCCCGACACCTTAATGCGCGCAATACCATGCTGACCATGTTGAGCGCCGGGGTCATTCCGGTGGTCAATGAAAACGACGCCGTGGCCGTGGATGAAATCAAGTTCGGGGACAACGACCTGTTGGCCTCGCTGGTGGTGCAACTGATTAACGCCGACTTGCTAATTATCCTGACGACCACCGATGGGCTACATGCCCCCACAGTTTCCAACCGTTCCCAGCGCATGGCGTTTCTGGAAAGCATTACGCCCGAAGTACTGGCGCTGGCCTCCGGCAAAGGCAGCGCACTTTCCACCGGCGGCATGGCCAGCAAGCTGGAAGCCGCCCATGCCGTGACTAAAACCGGCGCAACCGTTGTCATTGCCGATGGTCGCCAAAGTGGGATTATTGGCAAGATCATGTCAGGCGCGGACACGGGCACCCTGATTCGCCCTGTGATGGACCAGCACACCCAATCGCTTGCCGGGCGGAAACGTTGGATCGCTTTTTTTCACAAGCCTCAAGGTGCCCTGATTATTGATGATGGTGCGCGGCGAGCGATCGAAAAGAACGGCAAGAGTCTGTTGCCCATCGGCATCAAGGCGGTGGAAGGCGAATTTGCGACCGGCGCCGTCGTGGACATCAAGGTCGCGGATAAAATACTGATCGCGCGCGGCCTGGTATCCTATTCCAGTCACGATATCCGTTTAATCCAGGGGCATCGGACAGACGCCATCGCCGGGATCCTGGGCACGGCGAATTACGATGAGGTCATTCACCGGGACAACATGGCTGTTATGCACACAACGGGCGCCCAGCGGAACGCACCGGAGTCCAGACAAGAAAGTGATGTGAAATGACATTAGCTAACGACATCCTATCCATGGGGCAAAGGGCTTTAGCCGCTTCACGCAAGCTGGCACTCCTGAACGATCGCCGCAAAAAAATTATCCTGCTGGAAATGGCCAACCAACTCCTGAACGACCGCAATTACATTCAAAAAGAGAACACGGCGGACATCGCCGCAGGGCGGCAGGCGGGACTTTCAGACGCCCTGCTGGACCGGCTGCAATTAAACAGAACGCGGATCGATGAAATGGCGCAGGGCTTGCGCAACGTGGCGGCCCTTCCCGACCCGGTCGGGCACATCATCCGGCGCTGGACACGGCCCAACGGCCTGCAGATTGTAAAACGCCGCGTACCGATCGGCGTAATTGGCATTATTTACCGCCGATGCTGCCGCACTCTGTTTTAAAACCGCCAATGCCGTTATTTTGCGCGGCGGCAAGGAAGCCGTGCGCTCCAACATCGCAATTGTTCGGGCCTTGACAAGCGGTGGTCAGCGCCACGGCTTGCCGGCCAGCGCAATCCAGTACTTACAAACACGCGACCACGCTGCGATCCGCAAGCTTGTGCAACTGGAAGGGATTGTGGACCTGATTGTTCCACGCGGTGGCGAGGCCTTGATCAGGACC
>CAYYBV010000182.1:0-4191 GCA_964469675.1 uncultured Verrucomicrobiota bacterium | reverse complement strand
CAGCGCATCGAAAAAGTTGCGGTAGAGATTGGCGAAGGCATCGTGAAATCCTTCCGGATGTCCGGAGGGCAGATGTGTTGCCGCCGCCGCCGCCGGTCCGACAAAACCAGTGCCGCGCCGCTTGATTTCGGTTGCGCGGTCAGCCCAAAGGATGGTCAAGGTGTCCGGATCCTGCTGGCGCCAGATTAGCGCGCCTTTTTCGCCATACACCCGGATTGCGAGGGCATTCTCTTCGCCCACGGCAATTTGACTGGCCCACAGCACGCCACGTGCGCCGTTATCGAACCGCAACAGCACGCTGCCGTCATCATCCAGTGGCCTTTTTTTGACGAAAGTGGTTAAATCGGCGCATAAAGATTTGATTGTGAGGCCAGTGATATACTCAGCTAGGTTTGCGCAATGTGAGCCGATGTCGCCCATGCAGCAGGTGGCCCCAGCGCGTTTTGGGTCCGTGCGCCAGGCGGCCTGTTTCTGGCCGGTTGCTTCCAAGCGGCCGGCCAGCCAGCCTTGTGGGTATTGCACCACGACCCGCCGGATTTTGCCCAGCCGCCCGCCCTTCGCCAAAGCGCGGGCCTCCTTGACCATTGGGTAGCCGGTGTAATTATAAGTCAGACAAAAGAGGCGGCCCGTTTTGCGCACCGCAAGCTCAAGGCGCCGGGCCTCGGCGAGGCTCGTGGTCATGGGCTTGTCACAGATGACGTGAAAGCCTGTGGCCAGTGCGGCCATCGCCACCGGATAATGCAGGTTATTAGGCGTCACGATGGCGACGAAATCCATTCGTTCACCAGCAGGTAAACGACATTCCGCCGCAAACATTTCCTGGAAACTTCCGTAAATACGATGATCAGGCAGAAAGAATTCGTGACCAGCATCCAGAGATTTTTTCGGTGAACGACTGAATGCCCCACAAACCAATTCCGCGCGGCCATCCATCAGTGCGGCGCGCCTATGCGCGGCGCCGATAAACGCGCCTTTTCCTCCGCCGACCATACCCATGCGCCATTTATGATTTTGCATGTCTGGTGTCTTGCTGGTTGGTTGTCATGCCAAGGATCATTCCGTCAGTTGCAAATTAACATTTAAGGAAAAGTTGTCAATGGTTTTGACGCCTGCGATAATCATTTGTAATATGTGGCAGCCTTGCATTTCAGTGCCGCGTGGCTGTGGGCGGCTGGCGATGGCGCGCGAGGTAGTGTGCCGGCGACTTTGCCGGTAACTTGCATGGTGGAAGTGCCGATTGGACGAAAGAATCAAGACACAATCCCGGATTAATCAGGAGGCTTTATGCAAACAGCGGAAGATTTAAAAGCGCGCGCTATCGGGTTGAATGATTTTGTGGACTATGCCGCCGGCGCTGTGGTCAGCAAGACGCTGATTGACAAGAAAGTCGGGACGTTGACCCTCTTTGCGTTCGACGCCGGCCAGGGGCTTAGCGAGCATACTGCCCCTTATGATGCCGTGGTCCAGATACTGGAAGGCGTGGCGGAGTTGGTCATTGCCGGTAAGCTGGTCAAAGCCAGGGCCGGCGAACTGGTGATTATGCCTGCCGGTGTGCCGCATGCGGTGCGCTCCGTGCAACGGTTCAAGATGCTGTTGACGATGATTCGGGAAAAATAGGCATCAAACCATGCCTGCCCTGCAATGTAATCTTTTGCGATAATTCTAAAGCGGTGAACTGCGTGCGGGCGGTGGGTAAGAATGTGGTCAGAATACAGCCGAATAACATTGACAATTAGTCTGGGGAGCATATAATTCAAAATGAAATGATAGATATCATTTATGCTGCCGGTTTGCGGCACAAGGAGGCGTTATGGTAGAAACCAAGATCGGTCACATTACGCATTATTTTGGGCATGTCGGCGTCGGCGCGATTCAACTGACCGATGGGGATTTGGCCGTGGGCGACACCATTCATGTTAAGGGTCACACGAGCGATTTTACCCAGGTAGTTGAATCCATGCAGATCGAGCACGTCAATGTTCCCAAAGCCACGCGCGGGCAGAACGCCGGCACCAAGCTTAAAGAACATGTCCGCGAACACGACACGGTCTTCAAGATCGTGCCGGATTGACCCCGGCGTTTCCCGTCGCGAAAAAGCCGCAAACATAAGCAAATCCACCACGGATCTGTCCGTAGTATTGCCTGACCACGTCGTTGCGCGAAGTGTTGCGGGCGGGCAGGTCCGTGTTCTTTTCCGTGACTGCTGGTCTGGAAAACATGTGTTTTTCAATCATAAATCGGAAATCACAAATCGAAAATTTGTTTGCGAAAGGGGGCGTGTATGCCCGTTCATAACGTCGAAATTGCCCGGACACTGAACAAACTGGCCGACCTGCTGGAAATCGAGGGCGCCAATTTGTTCCGCGTGCGCGCCTATCGCAATGCCGCGCATCTGGTGGAAAGCCTGCCAAAGAGCGTGGCCGATATGGTGGCCGCCAACGAGGATTTATCCGAGTTGCCCGGGATTGGTGAAGCCCTGGCTAACAAGCTCAAGGAGATGGTTAAGACCGGTCAGCTCGGGGCGTTGGAGCAAGAGGCAAAACACTTGCCGGCGACGCTTGGCGATCTTCTGAAAATCCCCGGGCTTGGACCGCGGCGCGTGCATGAACTGTTCGAGAAGTTAAAGATCACGGACCTGGCCGGTCTGGAACATGCCGTGCGCGCTGGCAAACTCCGGACTTTAGCCGGATTTGGAGAAAAGACGGAAACAAGAATTCTCGCATATTTTAACCGGAAGGCTCAAATAGGTAATCGCATGCTGTTGGTCACGGCCGAGCAGCTTGTCGATTCGCTGTTGAAAACTTTGCGTGCGGTCAAAGGTGTCGCGCGCATTGTGCCAGCGGGCAGTTTTCGTCGCCGTCAGGAAACGGTAGGGGACGTGGATCTCCTGGCGATCTGCGCGGATAGTGCTCAAATCATGCGGTGTTTTGTCGGCTATACGGATGTGGTTGAAGTGATTGCACATGGCGTGACACGCTCGTCGGTGATCCTGCGTTCCGGCTTGCATGTTGACTTGCGGGTGGTGCCGGAGGAGTCTTATGGCGCGGCCTTGCATTATTTTACGGGATCCAAGGCGCACAACATTGCCATCCGTGCGCGTGCGGTCCAGGCCGGTCTTAAAATCAACGAATACGGTATTTTCCGCGGCGAAACACGGGTCGGTGGGGCGAGAGAGTCCGAGGTGTATGCGGCGGTAAAATTGCCATTCATTGATCCCGAACTGCGCGAGGACCGTGGCGAAATCGAGGCGGCCGAAAAAGGTCGCTTGCCGCATCTGGTTGACCTGGCGGATATGCGGGGCGACCTGCATTCGCATTCGAACGCGACCGATGGCCAGGCGGAGATTGCTGCGATGGCCAAGGCGGCCCGCCAGTGTGGTTACGAGTATTTGGCCATTACGGATCATTCCCGGCGTATGACCATTGCCCATGGCCTGGATGCCCAGCGGCTGGCCCGGCAGATTCGCGAAATAGATCGCCTAAATGAAAAGCTTCGCGGTTTCCGGATCTTAAAATCCATCGAGGTGGACATTCTCGAAAATGGGGAATTGGATCTGGCTAACGACATTTTAAAGGAACTGGACCTGGTGGTAGGTTCCGTGCATTCCCTGTTTAATTTATCACGTGAGAAACAAACCGAGCGTATCATGTGCGCCATGGATAATCCCTTTTTCCATATTCTTGCCCACCCCAGTGGCCGGCTGATTGGCGAGCGTGAGGCCTACGATGTTGATTTGGAACGTTTGCTATATGCGGCCAAGGAACGCGGCTGTTGCCTGGAACTCAATGCCCATCCCATGCGGCTGGATTTGAATGATGCCTATTGCCGGATGGCCAGGGAACTGGGCGTTAAGGTCGCGATTTCCACGGATGCCCACAACCCCTTGAGCCTGGATTTCATGCGTTTTGGCGTCGGCCAGGCGCGCCGCGGTTGGCTGGAAAAGAATGATATTCTCAATACCCGTTCATGGGAAGCTGCGCGCAAGCTGTTGCGAAAACCCTGACGGCGGTCTTCTTTGATGGTCTCCCGCAGATTTATCCGTCTCAGGATGAATCCGTGCGTAAGTCGGAAGCATGGTGTCGGCCATTATGATGGAGAAGCAAGGGCTGCGTGCGGGATGTCCCTTCTTTTGGGATGGATAAACCCGGACGCATGGTCTATGATCAACGGATTCAGAGTCGCCCTCGCTCG
>CAYYBV010000181.1:2441-4215 GCA_964469675.1 uncultured Verrucomicrobiota bacterium | reverse complement strand
AACTGCATTATTGTCTGGCTATCCTGTTACGATGTATAAAAATTTTACTAAATAGAAACCGCCAACCTGCGTGTACAGGAAGCGGCTCTGACCGGTGAGTCCGAGCCGGTAGAAAAAACATCCACAACGCTTATAAACGGGGCCATTGCCTTGGGCGATCGCCGCAACATGGCTTACATGGGGACAATCGTAACGTATGGACGTGGACTTGCCCTGATCACCGCCACCGGTATGCGCACGGAGCTTGGCGGAATTGCCACGCTGATTCAGAGCGTTAAGCGCGAGGCAACTCCTTTGCAAAAAAGGCTCGGCCAACTGGGTAAGGGCCTGGCGATTGCGGCGCTTGCGTTGGTGGCTATAATTTTATTACAAGGGCTGATTCGCGGCGGTACAAGCGTAGAAAACATCCGGCTAATGCTGCTGACGGCCATCAGCATGGCGGTGGCTGCCGTACCCGAGGGGTTGCCGGCGGTTGTAACGATCGCACTGGCGCTCGGCGCGCAGCGGATGCTTGCCCGCCGGGCCTTGATCCGCAAACTGTTGGCGGTTGAAACCCTGGGCTCGGTGACAGTCATCTGTTCCGACAAAACCGGCACATTGACCGAAAACCGCATGACCGTCACCGCGTTGGACATTGGCGGTAATCGCATAGATCTGGCTGCGTACCAGAAGCGTAACGGCCCGGTTAGTTCCGGTGCCGCATTCCCCGCCGATTTTTTGAACACTCACCCGGGCGCTAACCTGCTTTTATCTGCCGGTGCTCTTTGTAATGACGCCATTTTGGATCTGCATACCACTCGTGACCAACAAACACTGGCTATCGGCGATCCGACCGAGGGAGCATTGGTAGTGGCCGCCGCTTCCATGGGGTTATTGAAACATGACTTGGAACAAGTTTTAGCACGTGTAGCGGAAAACCCATTCGATTCGGATCGCAGGCGCATGACAACCGTGCACCGCATCGGACAGGCTGTCCAGGCGAACCTTGCCGAAGCAATGCAACTGGATACCGCGCATTGTTTGCCTTATGTGTCCTTCTGTAAAGGGGCGGCGGACAGCCTGCTCAATGTATGCACCCAGGCATGGGCGCCGACCGGACCGCACCCGATGACCGCAAAAAAACGCGAAGAAATTCTCGCCGCTAATGATGCGCTCGCACAGATCGGCATGCGCGTGCTGGGCGTAGCGTTCCGCCTGCTGGATGAAAACGGGGTCAAGCAGGATATGGAGCGTGACCTGGTTTTCCTCGGCTTGATCGGCATGATTGATCCGCCGCGCCAGGAGGTGCGGACTGCGGTTCAAACCTGTCGCACGGCCGGCATAAGACCGGTGATGATCACCGGTGACCATCCCTTAACCGCGCTGGAAATTGCCCGACAGCTGGGCATTGCGTCCGGCAACACAGTTTTGACCGGAACCGCCCTTGACAAATTATCGCTCGAAGAACTTGCGGCGCAGGTTGAAAACGTGGCGGTCTACGCGCGTGTTTCCCCGGAACACAAGCTTAAGATTGTCCAGGCTTTGCAGCAACGCGGACATGTTGTCGCCATGACCGGCGACGGCGTCAACGATGCACCCGCCCTCCGTAAATCGGACATCGGCGTGGCCATGGGAATTACCGGCACCGATGTTACCAAGGAGGCGGCAGACATGGTCTTGCTCGACGACAATTTTGCCACAATTGTCGCCGCCGTTGAGGAGGGACGTGTAATTTATGACAACATCCGAAAATTTATAAAATATTTATTAAGCACTAACTCAGGCGAGTTATGGG
>CAYYBV010000181.1:0-2431 GCA_964469675.1 uncultured Verrucomicrobiota bacterium | reverse complement strand
GGTCATGCTGCTGGCACCTTTTTTTGGAATGCCCCTGCCTTTACTGCCCATCCAGATTCTCTGGATGAACCTGGTGACGGACGGCCTGCCGGCCCTGGCGTTAAGCGTTGAACCGGCCGAACGCGATATCATGCTTCGCCGGCCAAGGCGCATAACGGAAAATATTTTCGGCGAAGGCATCGGCTGGCACATCCTATGGGTGGGACTGCTGATGTGCATCGTATCATTGGGGGCAGGTTTCTGGGTAGCCGGCTTCGATACAGCATATTTTAGCGACCCTGACATCGTCAGGCACCATGGTTTTCACAACACTGACATTTCTACAGCTGGCACATGTACTGGCGATCAGGTCCCATCGGCAATCGCTATTTACCATCGGGGTGCTTTCCAACCCTTTCATGCTGGGCGCGGTGTTGTTAACGGTAATGCTACAGCTGGTTTTGGTATATGTTCCTTTTTTCCAGAAGTTCTTCCAAACCGTAGCGCTGTCAGGCACCGACCTGGTTGGCTGCATTCTCTTGAGCTCAACGCTGTTTTGGGCAGTCGAACTTGAAAAATTTTTGATACGCCGAAAGGCTTCCGCATAAACAAAAACTGAATCCAAGCAAAGCCTCACGGCAAGGAAAAGCCTGATCACAACCCGGGCTTTTACAGAGGTTGCATCCGAGCATCAAATTTAGTATGCTTCAAAACTAAACAGGGAACACAATACCGCTCATGAGTGTGTTTGATGCCATTGCCATGCAGGCCGCCAACCTGCGTAATTTGTTGAATACCGGCGCTTTCCGGTTTATAGACAAGCATACGCCCTGGTTCCCTTACACGTCCGGGCAGATCGGTCCTTACTACGTCCAGAGCACCACCGTGGAAAAAGATGGGGTGGCTTATGCTACGGCAATCCAATCGCTCGTTGACCTGATCCGAGCGGAGGTCGGCGCGTTTGATGCTGTTTCCGGGGGTGAAACACGTGACTGGGACTTCTCCAATCCGGTCGCAGTTGCCTTGCGTAAACCGCATCTCAAAATCTATAAAGAAGGCAAAGTGCTGGGCGCCGACATCGCGGGAAAAAGCTTCCTGCATGTGGCCGACCTTAATAACGAGGGTTCATCGGTGCGTGATTACTGGAAACCGATCATCGAGCAAGGCGGCGGTCGACTGGCCGGCGTTGTTTCGTTCGTGGACCGCATGGAAGAAGGTTTCACGGTTTTGAAAAAACTGGGCATCCGGCTTTTCTGTGTTGTGCCTTTAGATGCACGGGCCTGGGATATCGCGCGGGAAACCGGGCATGTCTCCGCGACGCTTTATTCGGCGCTGATCGCACGCCAAGGTGACCGGGATACATGGGCGGAACGCGCCTTGTTGAGCAATCCGGACTATTTCCGAAGATTCTACCAGGACCCCAAGACCTGCGCCAAGGCTGCCAGGATTATTAACACTTATCCGCGAATCAGCCGCGACCTTGAGCGTATCGTTAAAACACCATGAGAATTGACCCCCATGTCCATTGCCGTGACGGCAAGCAGGCTTACAAAGAAACCATTGGGCACGTCCTGAAACTGTGTGACGCGCAAGGGGTTGATGTTATTTTCGATATGCCCAACACGGACCCACCGATCCTGTGGGCAAGCGACGTGGAGGCGCGCCTGGCGCTGGTTCCAAAAGATGACCGCAAGCGTTACCGGCTATTTCTGGGCGCCACGACTGACGAAAAGCAATTGCGTGAAGCCGTCAACCTGGTCAATCAGTGCGACCAGGTCATGGGCCTTAAACTTTACGCCGGCCATTCGGTGGGCGCCCTTGCGCTGGTGGACGAATCCGAACAACAAAAAGTATACGCGTTGTTGGCCGCGGCCGGGTATTGCGGTGTGCTGGCGGTGCACGCCGAAAAAGAAAGTTTGTTCACCCGCAGTTTTGATTGCGCGCAGCCAGTCAGTCACAGCCTGGCGCGTCCGCCCCAGGCGGAAACGGCCTCGATCGCCGACCAGATCGCTTTCGCCCGGGCCGCTGATTTTCAAGGCACCTTGCACATCTGCCATCTTTCTACTGCGGCATCGCTGGAACTTGTAAAGGCTGCGCGGCCGGAACTGAATATTACCTGTGGCGTCACCCCGCACCATCTGCTGTGGTCGCTTGATCACATGCAGTGCCGGGATGGCCTGCTTTATAAGGTCAACCCGCCGTTGCGTAATTTGGCTGACACCATCGCGCTGCGCCAGGCGCTTAAGCGCGGCGAAATTGATTGGATCGAAACGGACCATGCGCCCCACCCCGTCAGTGAAAAACTGTATCCGCCCCACGAATCCGGCTATCCTTCGCTCTGTCTATACCGGTCGTTGGTGGAGGATGTCTTGCCTTACTGGGGGGTGAGTGAAACCACGATCAAGGCGATTACCAGCACCACAATTCAGCGTGTTTTTGGAGAAAGGAAATT
>CAYYBV010000180.1:0-4237 GCA_964469675.1 uncultured Verrucomicrobiota bacterium | reverse complement strand
TATCAGCGCCGTTGCCGTCCACAAACTTCCAGTAGGATTTTTTGCGGGCGTCTCCATCATGCACGGGATTGATGGGGAGGCTGACGACAAATTCCGTGTCGGCCGCCACATCGCCGATGACAATTTCCGTTTGCGAAATGCCCAGGCCCGCGTGCGTCTGCCCTGCAATCTGCAAGGCCTTCAGACCGGCAATGGCGGTCGCGCCGGTCTTAAAGCGCCAGGCTTTGGTAGTAGCGCCAACCTGATAGCTCCCGTCGGGGAGGTTTTCAGAAAAAAAAGAAAGAACCAAAGAACCAAATGACCCAGACTGTCCGCCGCGCACTGGCCACACATAGCCGGACTTGCTCTCATCGTTGTAGATCACGTAGCCATCGTCCATGCCCACGACCCACGCGTAGCCCGTGTAGTTGGCGAAGGTACTGGACGACCAATACCAATTGGACTGGACATTGCTGAAAGGGTGATCCGCAGGCAAGGCAGTGTAATATTTTGCCAGGTCAACCAAACTTTCCAATTCTTCAACATTAGGCAGGCGCCAATCGCCGGGGGCGGAGCCATCCGAAAGGCCACAGGCGCCGGAGGCGAGATTGTTGCTCCAGGCGAGGGCATTGGCCCAGGTGAGATAACCGTTTGTCTTGCTGATGCCGCCCGCCGCATCCGTGCAGTTGGCGTTGGCGAGCCAGGTAAGCCCCGTCAGATTGTCGGTTACTGTGCCGTTCCCGTTGCCGGTAAACCGGGGATTGGGCCAGGCGACGCCTTTTTGCAGCGCGCCGTCATCACCCGCCGCATAGCTTGCGGTTTGACCGGTTTTCGGCAGTTGCACCGTGCCCGCCCAAACAGTCGCCGGAATCAGCAGCAGCAAAACCAGCAAAAAAAGCCCCATTGTTTTTCGCCCATCATCCACGCGCCACACCTTGTTTATCATTCTTTTCATACGCCCATCCTCATGTATTTATTATGTATATTATTTCACCAAATCCGTTCATCATTTTTGTCGTGCCCAATCCGCGTGCGCATAAAGAAACCATGCGCACTCTTCACATTCATCTTCCTGGATTCCCGCCAAAAACCTGCGGGAATGACGCATTTTACGTTTCTCGTTCCCACGCGCCGCGCCCAATCCGCGTGCGCATGATAAAGCCATGCGCACCCGTTAATGCAAAACCAAATCCGCTTGCGCGGGCAGCCGCTCCAGAATATGGCCCAGACGGCGGCCGGTTTCGCGGACAATCACCGAATTCTGTCCCGCCACGATCAACTCACCAATGCGCCGTTGCATGATCTTTTCGCTAATCCGGACTTCCCTCACCCATGCCGGGCTGTATGCCGTTCCGCTCGTACCCACGCGCCGCGTGGGTACGCATCCCACGGCGCGCCGCGCCGATTCCGCAGGGTATGCAAACATCTGTTCCGTTTGCGCACCAAATATCAAACCGTTTTGAAACCGTGATTCCGTTCCGCGTGCGCATGATGAAATCGTGCGCACCCTGCCTGCCCGGATAAAACCGTGGCCCACTTGCACAAATACGGCGGCATCGGGAAACCGGGCGGCGAGAGCGCGGCACTGGCCGCGGAATGTGGTGTAATTCCCCTGATAATTGGCGGTAAAATGAGGCATTCCCTTTTCATCCAGTCGATAATAAGTATTCAGAAACGAATAACGGACAAAAAGCGCGCGGCGCAGATGGTGGGTATCCGCCCACTTAAAATGCCCCAGATAGGACGCCAGAACGCCTCGCAATTTTTCCAGGACGGGGTAGTCAAAACGATGAATGACCCGTCCGGTATCGGCATTCTTTTCCACCAGTTGTTTTTCAAATGCCGCCAGCTTGACCTTCAGGGCATTGACGGAACGTCGCCGCGCCAGCACGTAATCCGGACGGATGATATACCCCAGAAAATCAATGCCCCGCTCAACCGGCATAATGGCCGCATAGCGTTCATTCAGTTCCAGCAAAAGGGCCGTCCTCAGAAATTCCCTGATCTCTTCGCGCCACTTTGCCAACCTTTCGGGGGATTCGTCCAGAAGCAGAAAATCATCACAATACCGCACGTAATAGCGGCATTTCAGCTGGTGCTTGCAGAATTGATCCAGTTCGTTGAGATACACATTGGCAAAAAACTGCGAGGTGAGATTGCCGATGGGCAAACCCTTGCCCTGCGGCGCAAAAAGCAGTGTCTTGTGCGGCGGTATCCGGTCAAGCATTTGACGATTACCCTTGTCAATGCGCCCGTCCAGCGCATCATGACGGATCATCATGCGGGCCAGACCGGACAGAAAATCAAGATGCGACACGCCGTGTTTCTTCCGGTTGTGTTTTGACCGAATCAGACGGTCGGTGACGATCTTCTCCAGAACATCCCGGTCAATGGACATGAAGAAATTCTGAACATCCAGATGCAGGGCAAAAAGCGGCCGGCGCCCATTGGCGCTGCCCTGGCGGATGAAATCACGCACGCGCGAGACGGCGCGATGCGCGCCCCTGCCCAGGCGACAGGCGTAAGAATCGTGAATAAAAACAGGCTCAAAGATGCGCTCCAGCCGTTCCACCAGGTAGTGATGGACGATGCGGTCGCGAAAATCCGCCGCGATAATTTCACGCATTTTGGGGCGTGGCACGGCAAAGCGGATTGAGCGCGAAGGTTTATAGCGGCCACCGGCCAGGTCTTCGGCCAGTTGCAGCAGGTTTTGCTCCAGCCGGTATTCAAAGCGCAGGGCATTGACAGCGCCGCGCTTGCCGGCCCGGCATCGCAGATAGCTGATATACAGATCGCGAAAGAGCGAGGAGGATGAGGGGGCATCCGGGGCGTTTGAGTTCCACTCTCCGCCGCGCACTGGCCACACATAGTTGTTATTGCTCTTATTGTTGTTGTTCACGTTGCCATTGTTCATGTTCACGATCCACGCGTTGTTTGTGTTGTTGGCGTTGGTACTGGACGACCAATACCAATTGGACTCCTTGCCCGCCCACTTCTTCTCTGTCTTCGTTTGCCGATCCCGCAATGCAGGTACGGCCAACTGTCCTCGTATGCCTGATTACCTTCGTCAGGCGGGACGGGCGCACAGTGGTTTACTGCTCACCCGCCGGTCGAAGACCGGCAGTTCCGGCATCTCTTGAACCCCGAATGCTTCTGAGCCACCCTTCATTTTGACGGGCCACTTGCGCGGCCAGCTCAACGGTGGCGGCATACCCCTCAAATTTTTTAAAACCTTTGGTTTCCTGGCAAAGACGGGCGGCGACGATCAACCGCTCGACTGCCGACTGCAGCTCGACCAGCGCGTTCTTGCGGTTTTCCCGGTCGGAATTGGCCCGGATGATCAAGCCCAGAATGTCCTGGGCGTAACGCCGCATTTCGCTCCCCAGCGTGTATTTTGTATAGCGGGGAAATCCCCGCACGATGGTCTCCAGATGAATCGCCAGCTTCAAAGCCGCGCGGTAAATGGGAAGGTGCTCATACTGTGCCATATTCAAAACCCCAAGAACCAAAGCATCAAAGAACCCAATGATCTACTGTCCGCCGCGCACTGGCCACACATAGCCGTTACTGCTCTTATCGTAGTTGTTCACGTAGCCATCGTTCATGTACACGAACCACGCGTAGTACGTGCTGTAGGCGCTGGTACTGGACGACCAATACCAATAGGACTGAACATTGCTGAAACCTTGACCGTTAAGCCAGGTTGCCGAATTGGATTGCTGACGATTCACCAGGCTTTTCAGCTCTTTGCGGTTGGGCAGCCGCCAGTCGCTGCGGTTTAAGTAAGTGTTGCTGTTTAAGCAGGCCACATAATCCAGCGCGCCTTGCCAGGTTTTGGTTGTTCCCGGCCCGCACGCTTGCGGCCCAGGGGCGTTGCCGTCTTTGGTCCAGATCAAACCGGTCAGGTTGTCGGTCATGGTCTGGTCGCCATTATCGGAAAAACGGGGATTGGGCCAGGCCGCCCCCGCCCGTTTTTCCCCATCCTGACCAGTGCCCGCGCAGGAAATGGCATTGCCGGACGCGTCCCAGCAGGTGGTCTGGCCGGTTTGCGGCAGTTGCACCGTGCCTCCGGGAATATCCCCGCCGCCACCACCGCCCGACGTCACCGCGCCTTCGGACACAACCAGGTTATTGTTGACAACGGGGTTTTTCACGTCGCCGTTCATGCTGAGCAGGGCATATAACCTGTATCTGCCGGTGACGGGTATCGTAAACTCGATGGAACCATCATCCGGGTTGGGATGAGCGCCGGGAACAG
>CAYYBV010000179.1:0-4277 GCA_964469675.1 uncultured Verrucomicrobiota bacterium | reverse complement strand
CGGCCCATTAATTTTTTCTTTTCCCATTTGCCCGCTCGCGTAGTGGTGTCGCCCACGATGATGTGGCGGGCGTCCGCCAGCATGAGCGCGACAACTTCCTCCGCCACGGCATTTGCGTTGGCCCCGGGCGTGTTCATTACGTCAATGCCTTTTTTGCGGGCATACTTGATGTCAATCGTGTCATACCCGGTGCCGGCACGAACGATAATTTTGAGGTGGGGCAGGGCATCAATTAGTGTGGGCGTCACTTTTTCACTGCGGACGATGAGCGCATAGGTGTCGGTGTGCTGGCCGGCCAAGGTCAGTATGTCGGTTTTGTCGTCTTGGATTACCGTATAATGCCCGTTGGCTTCCAGAATTTTGCGAGCTTCATTTTCCAACTTGGTCGGGATCAATACTTTCTTCATTTAATAACGCCTTCCGGTAGGATATGTTCAATCGTCATGTATGGCGGTGTTATTTGTGTGTAACAGGCTAAACTATAAACCCTGGCGGCTGAATATTCAAGCTGTGTTTTTTTGTGGTGATATTTAATCGGGCTTGACACGTTTACGGAAAAATTGAATTATAAATTGACGAATAAAAAATAGGGGGGCGAGATATGCGCGCACCGGTTTGTAAAGGAACTCATAAAGGGCACTTGTGTGTATTGGCCAGTCAAGAGCGTTTCGAGGAGATCAAGCGGTTGACCGCCAAGCCGAAATTCATCTGTTTTAATTGTGGCCGTGTCGCGTGTTTTCGGAGGAATCTCTGCAACCCCATGGCGCTGGAAGAAAAATCATAATTTAGTGTTGTCATAACGTTCATATTGGTGTATAAAAAAACAAATAGGCAAGTAAACCCTTGAGGAGGAGCTTGAATGCGTAAATGGATTATGGGACTGATGGTTGGGGTACTGGTGGTCGGAAGTACGCTGACGGCATCAGCGATGAATGAA
Source organism: uncultured Verrucomicrobiota bacterium (assembly GCA_964469675.1). Classification (GTDB taxonomy): domain Bacteria; phylum Verrucomicrobiota; class Kiritimatiellia; order JAAZAB01; family JAAZAB01; genus VSJD01. The sequence continues at coordinate 3,340 of CAYYBV010000179.1, read as the reverse complement.
AATCGCGGCGGCATGATGGGCTTTATTGCCGGATGTTGCTTTGGTATGCGTGCCGGCGCGGATTATAATGATGGCAAGGAAATTCACTGGCGCGAATGGATTTCCCTGATTATCCCGATCATTCCCCCGGTGTGGGCCGGCATCGATGGTGCCAACGGCATGACCAACTCCGATTATATTAAAAAATACGGCTCGACCTTCTTTTAATATAAAATTACAGAAGACGACCAGTTTTTGGCAAAACAGAATGGAGGGCGAGATATATGAATAAATTGATCGCAAGTTTAATGGTTGGGCTCTTGCTCTTGTGCGCGGTGGGTACATCCTCGGCATTGAATGCAAATCGTGGTGGCATGATGGGCTTTATTGCCGGATGTTGCTTTGGTATGCGTGCCGGCGCGGATTACAACGACGGCAAGGAAATTCACTGGCGCGAATGGGTGCTGATTATTCCGGTGGCCAATATCTTTTTTGCCATCTGGAACGGTATTGACGGCGCTAACGGCATGACCACCGCCGATTATGCCAGAGAATATGGCGCGTCGTTCTTTTAGGCTGGGATGGCAAGTTCTTCGTGAAAAGAGATTCCGGGCCATGGCTTGGAATCTCTTTTTGCTTAAAACTGGCTGGTGTGTATAATGCCGGTGTCTTGCGGTTATGCGCCGCGGACAGGATCAATGATTAAAACAATCAGAGTGTTTGCGTGCCGCTTGGCCCGTATCCGTCTCGAATTTTTAACAGATCGCTATCCACGCCGATTGTCGGTGAATGCAGTGGTAAAAAAAACACCAGGTTTCAGTGGTTTTTTTTGTGGGTTGCTCGTTGCCGCCGGTCTGTTTGGCACCGGCCCCGCGCGTGCCGCCGAGACGACCTTGGCCGATAAACTCTGCGAGAGTTATGCCCAGGTTGAGTCCGTTAATTGCCGGGTGCGTAAAACCAGTGAGGTGGAAGGCAAAACGGCGACCTTGCTTAGCCAGGTTTATTATCAGCGGCCGGACCGGATGCATGTCGAAAATATTGCACCTATTCGGCGGCGCATCATTGCCGATGGACGGCAGTTTTATTACTATGTCGATGGCATGGCCAAGGGCTTTACCTGCCCCCTGGAAAAGCTGGAGGGTGAATGGCGCATCATGCAGAAGTCCGTGCCCGGTAGCGCCATGGAGCATTTATTGCGCCTGCAGGGTGTTCCAGAAATTATGCTGGCCGGCACGTCCAACTGCCCGGTGCGGCGTGGTTACGCGCGCGAGAAGGTGTTTGTGGTGTTATCCTGCGATACGCAAGGGCGCCTAGTACGCATCGAGTTCTTTAAAACACCCGAAATGATTAATCTGACTGCCAAAATTGAATATAGTGATTTTGTCAAAGTTACGGACACGTGCTGGCTCTTCGGTCTTCAGCAGGGCACCGCTTATTTCGGCGCCAAGACAGTGCGCGAAACACGCCGGTTCGACAATCTCATCATCAACAAGCCGATTACCGCCGGGATTTTTGATGCTGCAGCTTTTTTCCCAAAGGTGGACTTTGTTGATGATTTCAGCAAATTAGATGACGAGGTTCCCAGGTTAGAATCGAAATGAAAAGGGATCTTCCGCAAAATGACGCAAAAAAGACAAGGTTGAAGGGTGGCCAGGTACCTTTGAATTTTGCGCCTCTCTTTACCGCAACTGTTTTAGTGGTGGTTGGTCTCTTGGGCGCCGGCCCTGTTCCGGCGGCGGAGGTTTCGTTAGTCCTGGCCGCCGACCTGTTTGCCGAGAACAATTGGCCGTCCTGCCGTCTGGAATGTCGGCGGCAGTTACAGGAATCACCCTCTTTTCATGATGCCCTGCTGCTGCAAGCACTGGCGGAACAGCGCATGGGGTTGGATAGTCGGGAGGCACTGCGTACCTTGGCCGATGATCCGGCGGTTCCACCCAGCGTGGCCTTGACCGCGCGCTATGAATGGGCGCGGGCCTTGTGGCGTGTCGGTGACTGGCGGCGCGCGTTTGAAGCTTTCCGCCAGGTGTTTGACCAGACGGATGTTACTGATTTGTCCGTGCGTGCAGGCTGTTCGCTGGCCTTGCTCCTCAACCAGTATTCAGAATTAGACAAGGATTACCCCGGCGTCAAGTCTCAGGTGCGAACCTTGCGCGCACTTTACACTAGGGAAATCATCGATGAGTGTCGGATGACAACCAAGCACACGTCTGATTCTTGGTGGGGGTTGCCTGGCCAGTGGGGCATTGCGTTTTATCGAAGCCAGATTCGTCCGGCTCTGGGTGATCGCTGCTCGTTGGTTCCGAATTGCTCGGAATATTCACGGCAGGCTTTTCAAAAACATGGCGTGCTGGGCTTGGCGATTACGGCGGACCGCTTTTTTCGCGAGCCCGGCGTGGTGGCGTCAGCGGAACACCCGGTGGATATTGCCGGTAAATGGTGCTATGCCGACCCGCTCAGCGATCACACTTGGTGGCTGGGGGAATGAAGCGTGTCGGGCGTAGATTTTGAAGCGTGAAGCGTTGGAATGGATGCCTGCGGACGATGAAAAAAATCACTGATCACGCATCATGGCCATATATGGAATATTGCAAAAAAATAATCACCTGCCTGATTCTAATTGGCGCCGGCATGCATGGCGTTGTAATGGCGCAAACTAATCTTCCGGCTTGTCGCGAGCGAGGGATCCCCGGACTATGCCTTGCGCAGGAACTTTCTGGAGAAGGTCAGCATGCGAGCGCGGCGCTGGAGTATCGCCGGTTGGCGCTGGGCGCAACCATCCCTCAGGCGTGCGGCGGATTCTTCTGGGCGGCCGCCTATGAATATATTCAGGCTCAACAAAGGAATCTGGCGCTGGCCTTGTTAGATCGGGCCGAGGATAATGATCGCACGCTTAAGTCCGCGGCGTTGTTGCTGCGCGCGGAAGTTGCGTCCGCTGAAAAAAAACACGCGGAGGCCGTGTATTACTTGCAGAGCGTGGTCGACGAAACAAACGCACCTGATATGCGCAAATTTATCGTCCGGCGGGTTGCCGGCGAATACCTGCGTGCCGGTCAGGGCGATCAGGCGCGAGCGGTTTTGATTCAGGCGCCGAACGAGGAGGCCCTGGCATTGGCGGCGCTTAGGCGCTATGAGCGGGAGCAGGATAAAAGTCCGGTGTTGGGCGGTGTGCTGGGCCTTATTCCCGGGTTGGGTTATGTGTATGCCGGGGAATATGCCAATGGCTTGCGCAGCCTGATTCTCAACGGATTGTTTATGGGCGCCATGGTTTATTCGGGCATGGAAGATCAATGGGGCGCCTTTGCCGTAATTTCATTTTTTGAAATCACCTGGTATAGCGGGAGCATTTACGGAGGCATTGACG
>CAYYBV010000178.1:0-4287 GCA_964469675.1 uncultured Verrucomicrobiota bacterium | reverse complement strand
TGCGCAAGGATCATCCCCACTTGGTGTACGGACGTTTCGAGTGGAAGATCATCACCGGGGAGCATGGCGATGTTTTTGACAAGGCGGTGGTGCGCATCCTCGAGACCCTGGAATCCATAAAAATTATTGACCAATGCCTGGAAGTGTTGCAAAGCCTGCCCGGCCCGGTGGATTCCAATCCCAGGGAAATCAAGGCCGGCGAAGGACTCGGCTTATATGAGGCGCCGCGCGGTGAGGTGATCCATTATATTCGCAGCGACGGCGGCAATCGGCGGCACAAAATACGGGCGCCCAGTTTTATGAATGTCCCGACTAACCAGACCACCGTTATCGGTCAGTCGGTGGCGGATGCCACGATTATTCTCGCCGCCGTTGATCCGTGTTACTGTTGCACCGAGCGCATGGCCGCCATTGAAGCCGGCACCGGCAAACGCGTCTGGTCTTCGGCCGAATTGATCCGCCTGTCACAGGCGAAGACCGCCAGGCTTAAAAAAGAAATGGGTGCGGAAGGACCGTGCTTGCGTATGTAGGTTTATGGATATTTTTTTACATTCGATGGTCTTGCCGGTAATGTTCCCGCTGGCCGCGGGCCTGGTTTGCCTGCTTCTGCCCAAGGCGTTCGATCGCGCCCGGGCCGTATTTGCCACGCTGGCCAGTGCGATCACCGTGCTGATTGTGTGCCGGTTGCTGCTGGAGTGGAAACATTTGCCCGGCAATGCCCCAATGATTTTAGCGGATGTGGCCTGGGGTGGCCTGCGGCTGGATCATCTTAGCGCTTTCATTCTGGCGGCAACCACCGTTTTTGGTTTGCTGATCGCATTGTATTCCACCGGATACATGCGTGGCAAGCAACGGTTGCGGGAATACTATGCCTATTTGCTGGTGACCGTAGGCGTTGCTTGTGGGGTGATCCTGGCTGACAACCTGCTTGTGCTGTTGGTTTTCTGGGGGCTGCTTGGGGTGACCCTGTATGTCATGATCGGGATTGCCGGGCCGCAAGCCGCTGCGGCCGCCAATAAGAGCCTGATCATTGTGGGCGGATCCGATTGCCTGCTGATGCTCGGCGTGGCCAGCGTGTGGATGCTGGCTGATACGCTGACGTTAAGCAGTATCAAGCTGGATATTGCCGGCGGGTTGCGCCACGCCGCCTTTCTTTGTTTTGCCGTTGCGGCGCTGGCCAAGGCGGGCGCAATGCCTTTCCATTCCTGGGTTCCTGATTGCGGCGAGCAAGCCCCCGCATCGGTCACGGCCTTTTTGCCGGCCTCGCTGGACAAACTTCTGGGGATTTATCTTCTGGTCCGGTTGACCACGGGCCTGTTTGTGATGAACCCGGCCATGAATACGTTGCTGATGCTTGTCGGTGCCGGGACGATCATCTGTGCCGTGATGATGGCCCTCGTGCAGCATGATCTCAAAAGGCTGTTATCCTACCATGCGGTGAGTCAGGTTGGCTATATGGTGCTGGGTATCGGGACCGGCACGGTCTTAGGTATAGCCGGCGCTTTGTTCCACATGCTGAATCACGCCGTCTATAAGTCAGCACTCTTTCTCTGTGCCGGCGCGGTGGAAAAGCAGACGGGCCAGACCGATTTGGATAAACTGGGCGGACTGGCCAAAGCCATGCCGGTGACTTTTGTGTCCTGTTTTGTTGCGGCGCTGGCGATTTCCGGAATTCCGCCACTGAATGGGTTTTACTCCAAGTGGATGATCTATCAGGCGCTGGTGGATTCAAGCCGTAACGGCAACTACCTGTGGCTGATTTTCCTGGCGACCGCGATGTTCGGCTCGGCGTTGACCTTGGCCAGTTTTGTAAAAATCCTTCACGCTGTTTTTCTGTGCAAGCGCTCTGCCGAATTGCATCATCGTGTGATCCGCGAGGTCGGATTTTGCATGTGGCTGCCGGGAATTTTGCTTGCCATACTTTGCGTGCTTTTCGGCGTATTTGCGTATCAATGGCCATTGCTCACCATGGTTTTCCCGGCCGTGGGCGGGATTGTCCCGTTGTCTGGAATATGGTATGCGGGCGTGGCAACCGCTCTCTTGCTGGCGGCCTATGCCGCCGGGGTGCTGGTATATTTGCTGGCGACCGTCCGCAGGGCGCGTTCCTGCGACACCTATATTGGCGGGGAAATCATGGCCGAGGTCGCGGGCCACAAGGGGCCCGATGGCAGGACGTCAAATGTTGAGGTTACCGGGGTTGATTTTTACAAGACCGTGGAGGATATTCAGCCGCTGCATGCGCTTTTCGGCGATGCCCGCAAAAAGCTGTTTGATATTTATGATTTAGGTGGCAGGACGGCCTTGTTTTTTGTGGAGGCGTTGCGCAGCCTGCACCGCGGTCTTTTGCCGCTGTATCTGACATGGGTGCTCGCCGGTCTGCTCTTTTTGTTCTGGATGTTGTTTACCGGAGGACGTTTGATCATATGAGCCTGCTTGTCATCCTGCTGGTGCTGATGATTGTTGGCGCGATTATTGCCATTGAGACCACCAATTTATTGTCGTCCATCGTCTGTGTAGGCGGCATAGGGTTCTTGATTTCGATCGCGTTTCTTTTTATGGGGGCGCCGGACCTGGCCATCACCCAGCTGGTCGTTGAGGTGCTGTGTCTGATCATCCTTATCCGCGCCACGATCAATCGTGACCTGACCACGGTGACCGGTGATCGCGAATTTTTCGGGCTGACCGTCACGCTGGCTATGGTTATGGTGTTTGCGATTATCGGGGTTATGATGTTTAATCAGTTCCCGGCTTTTGGTCAGCCCGTAATGGATCGTGTGGCCGATGCACCGTCGGCCGCCTATCTTGCACACGGCACAGAGCAGACGGGGGCCAACAATGTGGTTGCCGCACTGATTTTGGGCTATCGCAACTTTGATGCCCTCGGGCAGGTTGCCGTGATATTCTGTGCGGTTATCGGCGCCCTGGCCATTTTGCGCCGGCCCGCTCGTAAGGCAAGAGTTGAAAAAGACCGGGAGGTTGATGCCATATGATTGAGCGTAGCAATCAAGCAGGCATGGATTTGGTGGCCAAGTCGGTTGTCGGCTGGCTGAAGGGGTTTATTCTGCTTTTTGGTGTGTACCTCGTGCTCCATAGTCATAAAACCCCCGGCGGGGGATTCGCGGGTGGCGTTATTATTGCCTGTGCCTTTATCCTGGTCACGCTGGCCGAAGGTCAGTATTACGGTCAGAAACTCCTGGGCAAGAACATTGCTTCAAAACTGGCCGGTGCCGGGGCGTTGCTTTTTCTGGTCAGTGTCACCGTGGCCAACTTTCGCACGGGCGGGGCATCTCCCGGTTGTCCGGTTACCGTCCACGCCGGCATTCTGTCTTTTTTGGCGGGGAACAGCATCCCTATATATGACATTGCCCTGGCGCTGGTAGTGAGCATGTTGATTTATCTGGTCTTTTCCATTATGTCGGCCGTGCATGTGACCGTTCGGGATGGGCAAAGGAAAATGATCCGCAAAAGGAGATGACCAAATGGTTTACGCGCTTTGCCTGGTTTTGATCGCCATCGGCCTCTACGGCGCAATGGTTAAAAAAAATGTCGTGAAAATTGTCATCAGCCTGGCGATTGTCGGTTACGGGATTAACATGCTGTTGGTGCTTGTCGGTTACCGTAGCGGCGGCTGCGCTCCGATTCTGCAGCAGGGCATGACCGCGGCCACCCTTGCGGCGCAGGCGGTTGATCCCTTGCCCCAGGCGCTGGTGATGAGCGCCATCATGATCAACCTTGGCATGCTGATTCTGTTGGTGGCCATTTGTATCAGGCTGTACGAGCGTTACGGAACATTTGATGTCACGGAAATGCGCCGTTTGAAAGGATAGCGTGAACGAGGTTCTACCATTTTTTATTGCGCTTCCGCTGGGCGCGGCTTTTTTTATCCCGATGGTATCGGTGATGCTCAAGTGGGTGCCCGATCTGCTGGCGAATGTCGTCATGGCGGTGCTGGTGGCGCTGGCTTGCCTGACCATCGGCCAGGCCGGTGTCTGCCACCTTGGCGGGTGGGGGATGCTGGGCATCGATCTGCGGCTGGATGGATTGACCACCCTGATGCTGATAACGATCAACATCATCGGGCTGGCCATGACAATTTTTTCTGTCCAGTACATGACCAGATATACCTCCAAGCTGAGATATTACAGCATTTTCCTCTGCCTGGTCGCTGGTTTGAACGGCATCGTGCTTACGGGCGACCTGTTTAACCTTTATATCTTCATGGAAATCGTGGCGATTAGCTCCTATGCGCTGGTGGCCTTCGGATGCGAACACGATGAACTCGAGGCG
>CAYYBV010000177.1:0-4332 GCA_964469675.1 uncultured Verrucomicrobiota bacterium | reverse complement strand
TGGCGATTGAAGCCTACGGCCTGTTCTACCAGCGTTGTCCGTTGAGCCCCCTGGCCGAGCAGGCTTTGTTCAGCCAGGGACGCTGCTGTTATGAGTATGCCTGCGAAAATCCGGTGGCCTTGGATTTGCGCGAAAATGCCGTAGCGGTTTTACAGGGCTTCCTCGACTGGTATCCTTACAGCAAAATGGCGGCGGAGGCACGGGGTTGTCTTGATGAACTGCAACGCACCCTGGCCGGCAGTCTGTATGGCCAGGCCGCGCTCTATGAAAAGACCGCCCGGTTTGCCGGTGACACAAAGACGCGCCACGCCAGCCTGAGCGCCGCCCGGATCTGCTATGAACGGCTTTTAGAAGAGTTTCCGCGCTCGGAGTTGGCGGGCCCGGCCCGCGCGCAGATCGCTCTGATTAATCAAAAACAAGGGCAAAATCAATGAATTGCAAATGTATGGCCGTGCTGCTGGGACTGGCGTTGGTGTTGCTGCCACTGCCGGGGTGCGTGGGCTATCGTCTGGGCAGCACCTTGCCGCCGGATGTCAAAGCCATTTATGTGCATCTTTTTGTTAACAAATGCAATGAGCCTTTGCTGGAAATCGACACGACCAATGCGACCATTGCGGAGTTTCAGAAGGATGGCACTTTGCGGATTGTGCCCAAAGGCGATGCCGATGTTATTTTGGAAACTACGCTGACCGGCATGATCCTGACGCCTTTACGTTATGACCAGGTGATCGATAAAAAAAAGCCGAACGAATACCGTTTGACCTTGCAGGTGTCATTTGTGCTGAAGCGCGCCAAGACCAAGGAAATCATCAATGCAGATTCGGTAATCGGCGAATCAACTTTCGTGTTTTTAGGCAACCTTAACAGCTCCAAGCGCACGGCCATTCCGGCCGCATCCGAAGACCTGGCCAAGCGGATTGTCGAAAAAGTGGTGGAAACCTGGTAAGCTGCTGCGGCGTGGGAAACATACCAGCGGAACGACAAGCAACGGATTCCAGCTTTGGTGCGGACTGCGACCCAATTGGCAATCAGGCCTTTGGTTGGGCGATTGCCGCGATCTTGGCCGATGCGCGCCGCTTCCGGCGAATGGCGGTATTTTTCGGGATAATACCCTTGATGGCGGCCTTATCCAGGATGGAGCAGTAATCGCTGAACACTTTGCGGCTTTTAGCCGCATCATTGGTCGCGCATACTTCAATAAACTGGCGGCGCAGGGTGCTGATCTTGGATTTAGCGGCCTTGTTTCTTTGACGTGCTTTTTCGGCGACGCGCATCCGCTTAACTGCACTGTGAATATTGGGCATATTATAAACTCCCTGCTCTAATCCGGTTTGGCGGATAACCAACTCTTTGCAATGGCCGGTAATTTGAAACATTGGCGCGGGAAAGTCAAGTATGGATTTGAAATTATGTGGAAAATTAAATCATGCGCCTGTTTGCGCTTTTGTATCGGCATATTATTGATTCCCTGCGGCATCGCCTTGACGCGCACGGTAATCGCGATTATCGGCGCTTCGGCGGTGTCGTCCTTGGCCGGTGGCGCGTGGCCGTTTCTGGCGGTGGCCTCTGGTTTGATGGCGGCCGTGTTGATGTTCTGGGCTTTGCCGGTGCCATTACGGCTTTACGTGCTGGCGCACGAGCTGACGCACGCGCTCTGGGGCGCGCTCATGGGCGCGCGCATTTCCGGCCTGCGGGTGTCCGGGAGCGGCGGCTATGTCAAGCTGTCGCAAAGCAACTGGTTCATCGCTCTGGCGCCTTACTTTTTTCCGCTCTATGCTTTGATTGTTGCTTTGGCTTACTATATCCTGCTGGTTTTTTTCGACCTGCGCCCCTATGTCCTGGTCTGGCTCGGACTGGTCGGGATCACATGGGGCTTTCATTGCGTGTTTACGATCTATGCCCTGGCGCAGGATCAAAAAGATGTGCGTGATTATGGCCGGGTTTTTTCATTCGGCATAATTTACCTGATGAACATGCTGGGTATCTGCCTGGTTTTGCTGATCGTGGCGCCCCTGACCTTGCCGGATTTGATCCGGCGAATGGCGGACGACCAGGCGTTCGTCTGGAGTTTCTGCGGCCACGCGTTGATGGCGGCCGTGGCGTGGGGGAGGGGGCGATTAAACGCTGTTTAGCGGATTACCAAAGACTAACCGGCTGGTCGCCGTCGGCCGCTATCAGATATTCATCCGCGGCATATCCTTCCACAGGATGTCGAGCGCGTAGTATTTACGTGCTTCAGGATTAAACAGGTGTAGTACCACGTTGATATAATCGGCCACGATCCAACCGCTGTCCGGTATGCCGGATTTACGGTAGCAGGCCAGATTGTGGGCTTTCATCCGCAGGCTGGTTTCATTGAAGAGCGCCTTAAGGTGTGGCGCATTCAAGCCGGTGGCAAGCACATGAAAGTCCGTGATGCTCGAATGGGTGTGTACGTCATAGATGGTGATGTCGATGCCTTTTTTATCGGCCAGGCCATCGGCGATAATCTTGGCCATTTCTTTTGAGGCGCTTACGGCATCATTCATAAAGTTACTCCATGCGATAAAGCCTGTGTTCGGCGATGTACATTTCCACGGTATCCGGCACCAGATAGCGGATACTCATGCCCTCCGCGATGCGATGGCGGATATCCGATGCGGATATGTCAACCTGGTGGCCGATAGCCACATTGGCCAGCAAGGCTTGAGTCAATTCCGGTCCCAATTGTAAATCCTTGTTGCGCATGTCTTGCAGGTCAAAGCCTGGTCGAGCCATGGTCACGAAGCGGCATAGCCGCAGCAGTTCCGGTGCGTCTTTCCAGAGGTGGAGTTCCGGCAAGGTGTCGGAGCCAATGATAAAGATCAGTTCGTTATCCGGGTATTTTCTAATCAGGGTGCGTACGGTGTCGATGGAATAGGTGGTTCCGCCGCGCTTTATTTCCAGGTCACAGGTCTGGAAGTAAAGTGAGCCGGCCAGGGCGGCCTCCAGCATGGCGGCCCTGTGCTCGATGGCCGCCATTGGAGCCGCTGGTTTGTGTGGCGGCCGATCGCAGGGGGTAAACAACACGGTGGCCAGATCGAATGCTTCCCGTGCGTCCTGTGCCATGATCAAGTGGCCCAGGTGAATTGGATTAAAAGAGCCGCCTAAAATTCCAATGCGTGTCTTCAGAAATACCATCTCCATTAATTTGGCAACCAGGATAGCAAACTTGCCGGACCGTCGCAATTCGTAAATTCGGGCTGGTCTGCGCCGAAAAATGTGCAAGCCCGGAATGTGCCCAAGTTGCGGCTGGTCATGTTATCCAAAGTTTGGTGTTTTGCCCTAACGGCGTCATTCAGGAGGGGATACACGTGGTTGCGCGGCATGCCAGCGTGTTTGCCGGGCAATCCCCATGAGGATCCGGACATCGTCTTCGCTCAGGGCGCCGCGCGCAAAAATACGGCGCAATCCCAGCATCATGTGCTGGGCCTTGGCGGGCTCCATAAAACCGATTTCCAGGAGGACCTGCGCCCACATCGCGAACATGCGTTCCTTCATGCTGCTTGCGGCTAATGGCGATTTTTCCGGCAGGGGCGCGAACGTGCCGCTGGCCGTGTAAAGTTCATACATGCAAATCATTGCCGCTTGGGACAGGTTGAGTGAGGTGTATTCCGACGTGGAGGGGATACGGATTAAATGCTGGCATTGTTCCAGCTCCGTATTGCTCAAACCATCATCCTCCGGGCCGAAGAGCAAGGCGACCCGGCCGGCTTGGGCGCTGGCCAGGATGCCCGGCGCCCAGTCCCGGGGTGAGCGCGTGTGTTGGCGATAAAGTCCCTTGCGCGCCGTGGCGCCGAAAACCAGGGCGCAATCTGCGAGTGCTTCGGCCAGGGTGGCACAGCGCCGGCAGGATTCCAGAATCGCGGTGGCCGAACAGGCCATTTTGCGGGCTTCTTGCTGGTCGAAAATCCCGGTTCCGGCAATTACCAAGTCGGCGAGTCCCATATTCGCCATGGCGCGGCAGACGGAGCCGATGTTGCCGCCGTAGATCGGACGGCAGAGCACGATGCGGATGTTGGCCAGGGTGTTCACTTGAGCTTGACTGTCGGGTTTCAAGGTAAGATAGTATATGGCATGGTTTCCAACAACCAAGAAAAAAGTAAGTCGCCGCAATGGTTTGTTATCAAGGCCGTGGCGCTGCCCATTCTCCTGGGGACGGGGTTGCTGATGCTTCCACTGGCCAGCCGCGCTAACCAGTGGACCGACCCCTTGACGGCGCTGTTCATGGCTACCAGCGCCATGTGTGTCACCGGGCATACAATCGTGGAGCCCGGCAGTTATTTTTCATTATTCGGGCAGATCGTCTTGTTG
>CAYYBV010000176.1:3322-4380 GCA_964469675.1 uncultured Verrucomicrobiota bacterium | reverse complement strand
GCGGCCTGAACCTTGCCTGCATAATTTGTATCCAGGAACCCGGTGGCGCCAGGTATGTCAATAGCAGTTAAGCCCGTCAACCTGCCGATGCCGCGCACCAGGTCCACAGCCGATATGACACTGCCGGTCAGACCGAACAGGTCCCGATAGGCCGGCAGGGTTGTTCGCGGGCCCTGGCCCCACAGCCAAATTTGTGTGGGCACTGTTTTGCCGGCTTGCCGGCGCGCCGCGTTCACGGGGTGCGTAGCCAGGATTATCTTGGAAGCTTCCATCAGTTGCCGGACCTCGTCCTGGCGCGCGCCCGTTGGCAAGTTCTGTTGCGCCAGTTGTCCCAGCACATTGTGGGGTGGCGTGGTCACAAGCGCGCAGGGGCCATTTTCCCAGATCAACAAATGGCGGTACCCTGCGCTGACATGAAATTTGAGCCCGGGCCTGCCCAGGCTTTGGTTCAATGCCGCAATCAGCGGGCGGGCCTCCTCGGTGGTGATGTGTCCGGCAGAGTGATCCTTGATAATTTCGGCTTCCACGGTGATCAAGTTGCATCGCATGGCCACGGTGTGGGCATCCATGGCGATCCCTGCCCCGGCGGCTTCAATGGGCGCCCGGCCGGTATAGTATTTCCGGGGGTCAAACCCCATGATGCTCAAGTTGGCCACGTCACTGCCCGGCGACATGCCCTCCGGGATGGTGTTGACCAGCCGCACGGTGCCGGCTCCGGCAATGGCGCGCATATTCGGAATGGCGGCCGCCTGGAGGGGTGTCTTGCCGCCCAATTCCGGCAGGGGATAATCGCCCATGCCGTCGCCGATTAAAACCGCAATTTTCATTCTAGGATCTCCTTGGCATGGAACTATTGATACCCGCAAACGGATGGTTGGTCAAACACGAATCGCACAAGCCCAAGATTGGTTAGCGATGTAAATCAACTTAATTCACTTGCCCTTAACGGGTCAATTTGATAACCGATACAACCTGCAGCCGGTCCGTTGTTCTGGCGAAGCGACGGCCGCCGCAACGTGCGCAACGCGCACCTGAGGCCACGGGGCTGATTGCCAGAT
>CAYYBV010000176.1:847-3222 GCA_964469675.1 uncultured Verrucomicrobiota bacterium | reverse complement strand
ACGCGTGATACGCCGGAAATTTTTACGAACGCATGGAGAGGTGACCGAGTGGCCGTTTACGAGCGCCGGGGCGGCGCGAGGAATGGCCGAGGCGAAGCGACGGCCCCCGCAGGGGCAAGGCCGGGTTTGGCCCCGGCCGCCGCAACGTGCGCAACGCGCACCTGAGGCCACGGGGCTGATTGCCAGATGGCATATAGTAACGCGTGATACGCCGGAAATTTTTACGAACGCATGGAGAGGTGACCGAGTGGCCGAAGGTGTACGACTGGAAATCGTATGTGCCCCAAAAGGGCACCGCGGGTTCGACTCCCGCCCTCTCCGCCAGTTTTGAAAATTCAGAGTTGACGCTTTTGTTGATTTGTCCCGCTAGAAATTGGCGAGCTTCGTCAAAACCCCATGCGGACGGTAGAAAAAATTGCCTTGCTGGGCGGCCTTATTGTTGTCCGTGTAAATACTTCATGACTTGGACGCGCTCCACGGGCACAAGGCCGCCGCAATTTGCGGCCTCAAACAAATCATGCAGGACGGGTAGAAACGCATTGATCTTGCTTCCTCATCCGTAATTTCGATGCTGCCGGGCATATCGCTTGATAGGCCCAAAATCTTTGTGGTCCTGATTCGGCTGTTGGGTCCATAGCCAAGTATCCCGCGCTACGCGGTCGCTCCGGCAAGGCCCACCGCCTTGGCTCCCTTGACAATGGCTTCGTAAAGGGTACATGGCCCGTCTTATCTGATTCGCCGATGAATATTCGGAGAAGTTTGGCGTCGCCTTTGAGTCCCATGTTATACCGGCCATTTCATCATAAATTTCACCGCTGACGGCTCGTTGGCTGCTGGCTTGGTAAACTGCATGCTTTCGTTGACCGGCATAATATTATTTCCAGTCGTGCCCGCAATTTTTTTGTGGCTTCAGGGCGGAATTTGTTGAAAAAATAAGAACTCCTCCCCTTGGGTTGACACCGTCATTTTGGTTACTATGATGAATTTATTTGCGAGGAGAGCATGAGGCAAAAACTTCTTATGCCGCAACGGCCTTTGCGCGTGGTTCTGGTCCAAAACAGTGCCGGGGCGAATGTGGCCCAAAACCTGGCTGGCATTGAACGGCAGCTCGGCCGGGTGAGGGCTTGTGATCTGATTGCCCTGCCGGAAGTATTTGCCGTTCGTGGCGCAGACGCGGATTATCACTCGGCTGCCGAACACCTGCCGGGAGTGATCACGAAGCGCTTGATGGCCCTGGCCATGCGGCGGCGCGTCTGGATCCTGGCCGGCAGCGTGCTCGAACGCTGCCGGGGAAAAATCTACAACACGAGTGTACTCATCAACCGGCAGGGCCGGATCGTTGCCCGTTACCGCAAAATCCACCTTTTCGCGGCCAATCTGGACAGCGGGCAGAGCATACGGGAAAGTGATATCTATACGGCGGGCAATCAACCGGTCGTGGTCGAGGTTGAAGGCTGGTCCTGTGGCCTGGCCATTTGCTACGATTTACGTTTTCCGGAGTTGTTTCGATATTATTCCAGACGTGGCGCCGTGCTTTTTTTTGTGCCCTCCAATTTTACGCAAAAAACCGGCAAGGACCATTGGGAAACGCTTGTGCGCGCCCGCGCCATTGAAAACCAGGTGTTTGTCGTGGCGCCCAACCAATGCGGCGTCAACCCGCACACCGGCATTGCCAGTCACGGGCACAGTCTGGCGGTGGGCCCCTGGGGGCAAGTGCTTGCCGCTGCCGGCGACCAGGCAACCCTCCTGACCATCACGCTCCAACCGGAAGCACTATACCGGACTCGCGCGCGCATTCCCGTGCTTCGGCACCGTCGGCTGGGCTGAATGCGTGTTGAGCGTGGAGATGCGGATGGCGTAGGCCAGGGGTTAAAATACGCGCTTTGCGCTCATCGTGCTTGAGTTGTGCGCTGGCATTGGTTATACATTAAAGAACGAGAGGGCAAGGATTGCCCGCTCGGTGCAAAATTAACCGAAGGAGAAAGAATCATGCCGGAAATTAGTCATATTGTTGGCCGCGAAATTTTGGATTCACGCGGTAATCCGACCGTGGAAGTCGAAGTCCAATTGACCTGTGGGATTATCGGGCGGGCAGCCGTGCCTTCGGGCGCCTCCACGGGCGAAAATGAGGCGCTGGAATTACGTGATGGCGACAAAGCCCGCTATGGTGGTAAAGGGGTGTTGAAAGCAGTCAAGAATGTAAATAACCTTATTTTCCCGAAGGTTGTTGGTTTTGATGCCCTGGACCAGGTAGGCTTGGACCAGGCCATGATCAAGTTGGATGGCACCGCCACCAAGAAGAAGCTTGGGGCCAACGCCATTTTGGGTGTGTCCCTGGCCACGGCCAAGGCGGCGGCCGAATTTCTGGGCCTGCC
>CAYYBV010000176.1:0-837 GCA_964469675.1 uncultured Verrucomicrobiota bacterium | reverse complement strand
GCACAAATGCCAAAGTTCTGCCGGTGCCCATGATGAACATCATGAATGGCGGCGCGCATTCGGATGCCCCGGTGGATCTGCAGGAATTCATGATCATGCCCAAGGGGGCGAAGTCCTTTCAAGGAGCCTTGCGCATGGGCGCCGAGGTGTTTCATGCGCTCAAGTCCATTCTCAAGGATATGCAGCTCAGTACGGCAGTGGGCGACGAGGGCGGATTTGCTCCAAAATTGAAGAGCAACACCGAAGCCCTGGAGGTGATTGTCAAGGCCATCGCCAAGGCAGGTTACAAGCCAGGCAAAGATATATTCATTGCGCTTGATCCGGCCGCAAGCGAGTTTTATGACACCTCGAAAAAGCGCTACGTGTTCAAAAAGAGCGACAAGTCCGAACGGACCTCCGAGCAGATGGTTCAGTTTTATCAGGAACTCGTTAAAAAATACCCGATCATCAGTATTGAGGATGGCATGGCCGAATCCGACTGGTTTGGCTGGAAACACCAGACCGACAAGCTGGGCGATAAAATTCAGCTCGTCGGCGATGATCTTTTCGTGACCAACACGGCGTTTCTTAAGAAAGGCATTGAAATGGGTGTGGCCAACTCGATCCTGATCAAGCTCAATCAGATTGGCACGCTTACCGAAACGCTGGACGCCATTCGCATGGCGCACAAGGCCGGCTACACCGCCGTGGTCAGCCATCGTTCCGGTGAAACGGAAGACACGACGATTGCGGATCTGACGGTTGCGGTCAACGCCGGCCAGATCAAGACCGGTTCGGCCTGCCGGACGGACCGCGTATGCAAATACAACCAACTGCTTCGGATTGAAGAACAGTTGG
>CAYYBV010000175.1:2548-4382 GCA_964469675.1 uncultured Verrucomicrobiota bacterium | reverse complement strand
CGGGCAACAGCGATCCGGGTGGGTTGCGGTATGGCCCAGGTCAACGAATTTGCGCTGATTATTGCCGCCCTGGGGGTGACCTTGAATGTTACCCGGGAGGTTGTGTATCCGCTGGCGGTGGCGGTGGCGGTGCTGACAACATTTATCAACCCCTATATATTGCGCAATGCGGGCCGAATTACGCGGTGGCTGGATGCCATTCTGCCGCCGTCAGCTCAAACGGTTTTGGACAACTATACAAAATGGGCGGCGCGGTTCGAACCGCGCGGCGCGCCGGATGCAGTTCGTAAAGCCGTGAAGCGTTCTCTGATGATCATCCTGATCAATGTGGCGTGGATCGCTGCGATTTTTATCATTACCGCCTACCTGGCCAAGCGCTTTCCTTACGTGCTGGCCGGGATCCCCTCGGTTTTGGGCGGGCCCAATGCCCTGATCTGGTTCGGGGCGGCTCTGGCCATCATTCCCTTCCTGGTGGCCACCTTGCGCAAACTGCAGGCGCTTGGCATGATCCTGGCAGAAATCAAATTTCCCCAGGTCCCACAGGGCGTCCGCGTATCCATTCCCCGGGTGCTTACCGAGCTGGCAGTGCTGCTTTCGGGGTGTGTGGCGCTGATGCTGTTTATCCTCATGCTGAGTTCGGCCATTCTGCCGCCTTGGCCGATCCTGCTGCTGTTGATGTTGGTGGTCACGCTGATCACCAGCTTGCTTTGGACTTTCAACATCCGGATTTATGCCAAAGCCCAGACGGCCTTGCGTGAAGTCTTTGCCGGTGCCCATGACTGGTTCAGCCTGCATCCCATCAGCACCGTGCCTTATTTTTTTAAGGATGCGCACCTGGGCGCCGTTACGGTGGCGCGGGAATCCAGGGTGGTTGGTCAAGTTGTGCGGGAATTGAACCTGCGCAAGCAGACGGGCGCAACGATTATTGGAATTGAACGGCAGGGTCTTATGATAATTAACCCGGAAGCGGATGAGACTTTTCATCCGGATGATCGCGTGATGCTGCTGGGAACCGGCGCGCAGATCGAAAATGCCCGCGCGTGGTTGAGTGCAAATCGTGCCGGTTAGCCCAAGGTACGGCTTTGATTCTGCTTTTCCGGCTGTCGTCCGTCGCCTAGCCTTGTCCTCCGTCTGCCGGCCGTCGGTCACGGGTGGTGGGGGCGATCATGACGTGACAGCCCGGGATACTCTGCTCGAGCGCGGACTCCATGCGATTGATGATTGCCTGGACCTCGGTCATTTTTTTATCACCATCGAATTCCAGCATGAGGTCAATATACACATGGCTGCCGGACCGGCGTGAACGGATGCCGTGGATTTCCTTGTAATGCTCGAAATGCTTGGCAAATTCCCGGACGATGACCAGTTGCAGGGATTCATCCAGGGTGCGGTCCAGCAAGTCGTAGAATGAGTTGGACAGCATGCCCCAGATGGAGTGTGCGATAAATCCGCCGATTAACAGGGATGCGACCGGGTCAATGTAGAGGGACCAAGCCTGCGCGTGCAGTGCCATGCCCAGAACCAAGGACGAAAGCACGATCAGGTCGGAAAATGCCTTGGTCCGGAACATGCGCCATTGAGCTTCGATAATGGGGGAAAACTGACGGCGACCCACATGGTAGTTCTTGATCCAGAGTGAAGTGTTGGCGATCACGCCTGCCGTCATCAGGATCATGGCCAGCCAAACCCCGCCGGGATGCATGTCCGCCGGATGCTGCAGGCGATCTATGGCGCTGTGCAGGACGATGAACATTGAAAAAAACATTGCGCCGGCCACGATTACGCCGGTGATGTTTTCCAGCTTGCCCAGGCCGTAGTCGAACCGGAATTTTCT
>CAYYBV010000175.1:0-2538 GCA_964469675.1 uncultured Verrucomicrobiota bacterium | reverse complement strand
ACCAAGCGCAGGGCCAGCCAGGATAAGAAGGTGGCCAGCAATTCATTTCCGCATTTCAGCACATCCGCCCAAAGCGTGATCGAGTTAGCCATTAAGGCTGCGACGAGGTCCGGAATGAAAAGGAGGAAATCAATGACCAGGCTCAATAATACGGAGTTTTCCTTGTAGTTGCGTGTGGGCATAATAACCGATTTTTTGGGAATATTGGCGCGCTTTGTCCTTGTCAGGCGTCGCCGAAACTTGCGCCTACTGAACGCGCCGCCAGCACCTTCTGGGTCTGGGGTGTGACCAGTTTCAGGTGTGCGATGGCATCCTTGATCGGGACGGCTTCCACCTTGTTGCCGCGCAAGGCGACCATCTGGCCGAATTTGCCTTTCATCGCCAGCCAGCAGGCCGCCACGCCGAATCCCGTGGCCAGGATGCGGTCAAAGGGCGTAGGTGAGCCGCCGCGCTGCAGATGCCCCAGCACGGTGACGCGCGTTTCCAGCTCGGTGTGCTCCGTAATTTGTTTGGCCACGTATTCACCGACGCCACCCAGTTGCTTGGCATCCGTACGTTTCTCGTCAAGGGACTTGACAATTTCGCCGCAATCGGGGCAGCGCGCGCCTTCCGCCACGCAAATGATGCTGAAGCGCTTGCCGTGCCGGCTGCGCTCGATCAGCTTGTGGTACACATGTTCCCACTGGAATGGAATTTCCGGGATCAGTATGACGTCGGCCCCGCCGGCCAGTCCTGCGGAAAGAGCGATCCAGCCGGCATACCGGCCCATTAGTTCAATGATCATTACCCGGTGGTGTGAGGATGCCGTGGTGTGCAGGCGGTCAATTGCTTCGGTGGCGACGAACACGGCAGAATCGTGGCCGAAGGTAAGGTCAGTGGCCGCCAAGTCGTTGTCAATAGTCTTGGGTACCCCAACGATGTTAGCGCCCATTTCCATCAGCTTGCTGGAAATGGTCATCGTGCCGTCGCCGCCGACAGTGATGAGCGCATCCAGTCCCCATTCCAGGTAGTGATTCATGGCTTGGCGGGATGTGTCCTGGATCGTGATCTTGCCGTCGACGCCCTTGACCGGGTAATGCCACGGGTCCCCCTTGTTGGATGTGCCCAGGATGGTGCCGCCGGTCGTGAGGATACCAGAAACATCCGTGTTGTGCAGGCGCCGCATCCGGCCCTCCACGAGTCCTTCAAAACCGTCTTCAATGCCGATCACCTCAAAGCCGCCCTCATTCATGGCCGACTTGGCCACCGCGCGAATCACGGCGTTCAGGCCGGGGCAATCCCCGCCACCGGTTAAGATGCCCAGTCGTTTTGCTTTGCCATTGCTCATGGTTGTCTCCCTGATCGTAACCTGGTTGTTATGCGACCCTGATACGCTATACGCTTGGCGCTGCAAACTCAAATTATTTTTCGTCATTTGCCGGAGGAAAGCCCGGCGGAGATTGGGGCTTTACCGTAAAGTGCAAAATAAGCCGCGCCCAGCAGTCCACAGGCACATGCCGTGAAAAAATTGGTCGCTGGTGACACCATCCAGAGGAAGGCGCCGCCAAACGCGGCCACGGAGACAACCGTGTCCCGGATCAGATAATATAAGCCAAACATGCCGGCCTTCTGGTCTTCCGGTGCCAGGTCCATGATCAAAGCCTTGCGGGTTGGCTCGCCGAATTCCTTCAGGCCCCGGACTACAAACGCCGCCGCCATCATGACGAAGGAGTGCGAGAAGAACAGGATGAGCGGGAAGAGGGCGAAGTTGAAAAATGTAATTACCACGAACGGTTTTTTGGTGCTGCGGTCGGCCAGCCACGCCACGGGCACATAAATCAGCATGGCGGTGACCATTTCCACCATGGTTAGCCAGCCGAACTGGACTGCCGAGATCTGGTTGTTCTTCATGCACCAGATTACAACGAAGGCGTAGGGGATCTGCTCGGCAAACCGCACGAGGATGTCGGCAAGCAGCAGGCGTTTAAGTTCCGGCGCCATGCGCGCCCAGAGCGCGAACAGATTTTTTTCGGCCGTCCGGCGGCGCGGGGCATCAGCCCCGATCATGGCCTGCTGCAGGGCCAGGGATACAATCGCCAGTGCCAGGGCGATGGCAAATGAAATCCGCACCCCTGTGCGCTCGCCGAAGCACGCAATCATGCCTCCGCCCAAAAGAGGACCCAGGGCCATCGGCAGGCGCCGTACCAGGGAATGCATGGAAACGCCCATGGTGCGTTTGTTAGCCGGTAGCACGTGGGCAACCAGGCTCATGGTGGCCGGCAGGGAGATGGCCGTCCAGGACAGGCAAAAGACCGCGCCGATGAGAACCGCCTGCCAGTGGGGAAACAGGATGACAATTGCATAGCCCAGCATGGCGATCACGTTGAACAGCGCCAGGGCGCGTTTGGTGCCCAGCCTGTCGCTGAAATACCCGCCGGGAAATGAATAGAGCGCCGAGAGCAGGTTGTCCATGCCGTTGAGCAGGCCGATGGCCATGATCCCGCCGCCCAGGGCCAGGATGTAGATCGGCAAAAACCGCTCGGCCATCTTCTCGCCCAG
>CAYYBV010000174.1:3281-4384 GCA_964469675.1 uncultured Verrucomicrobiota bacterium | reverse complement strand
GGCAGCGTGATCGTTGCGGTTTCGGCGGTGGACAGTTCTTTCTTGGCCTGTTCCAAGATCAGATTGGCACGAATAATTTCATCAAGGTTGCTGATCATGGGGTACATAATGCTAACGTTGCCAACGATACTGGCGCGCAGAATGGCGCGCAATTGCGTCCTAAACAGATCTGGCTGGGCCAGGCAGAAACGGATTGCCCGCCAGCCCATAAAAGGATTAGACTCCTTCCAGTCCACTTCCAAGTTTGAAAGAAATTTATCTCCACCGAGATCCAGAGTGCGGATGATAACCGGCGCCGGCGCCAAACGCTGGGACACGGTCCGATAGGCCATGTATTGTTCATCTTCGGTAGGCAACGCCTTGCTCGCCATGTAAAGATATTCCGTACGGAACAGGCCAACGCCTTCGGCACCGCCGGCCAGGACGGCATCCACATCCTTCGGCAACTCAATATTGGCCGAGAGCGTGATGCGATATCCATCAACCGTTTCGGCCGGCAAATCCTTGAGCCTTCCAAGCTCAATACTAATTTCGCGCTTAGACTCGGCCTGGCGCAGGGCCTGCGCACGGCGCTCCAGCGTGGGACGCAGCACCACCAGCCCCTTGCCGCCATCCACGAGCAATTCGTCACCGGTTCGCACCAGCTGACTGATATTATGCAGGCCGACTACGGCCGGGATACCCAGCTTAGCGGCAACAATGGCGGTATGGGCCGTAGGACTGCCCAGGTCCAGCACAATGCCCCCCACCCGATCCGTATTAATGGACACCGTTTCCGAAGGTGAAAGATCATTAGCCACGACGATTGTGCCTGACTCGCTAATGTCTGCCAATGTCACATGCCTACCGGCCAGGTTATGTAAAATTCGTCGGGCAACGTCTTGGACATCGTTGGCGCGCTCACGCACGTAATCATCCTTGACCTTGGCCAGAGAATGAATAAAACCATGCGCCACATCCCTAAGCACAACCTCCACGTTTTTTTTGCGTCCTTCAATCCCCGCAAAAACATTCTTGATAAAAGGACCATCATCCAAAAACAGCAGGTGCGCATCAAATATGCCGGCCACATCCGGATCACAATCTTTTTGGATTGCACAAAT
>CAYYBV010000174.1:0-3271 GCA_964469675.1 uncultured Verrucomicrobiota bacterium | reverse complement strand
TTAGGGCGGATTCGTAACGCGCGATTTCGCGCGGCACATCTTCGCGTGAAATATCCCGTTCAGGCACCTGGTCATCCGGCGGCGTTCGCAGGAAAGCGTGACCAATGGCAATGCCCGCGGATACACCAATGCCACGAAAAACCAACTCGTCGGATGTACTCGCGACTGAAGGGACAACATCCATATCGATCAGCGCTCCTATTCCTCATAAAACTTATTTTCGAACAGTCGCGTGATTTCATCGAGTGCCTGTTCGGCGTCTACACCTTCGGCCTCGACTCGGATTTTAGCGCCACAACTGGCCTCCATGGTCATAAGCCCCATAATACTTTTGCCAGATACACGCACGGCCCCCTTTTCCAAGGTTACATCCGACTGGAACTTAGAAGCGGTTTTAACCAACATGGCCGCCGGTCGAGCATGGATACCATATCGGTTCTGGATCACATATTCCCGTGCAATTTTAGGACTCGTCTTGACAGCAGATTGACTCATACCGGCATCCTTTTTTTAGAAAGCAAGGCGATTAATTTTTGATCGAGCTCTTTGGCCGCGTCATGACCCAAATGTTTTAATTTTTGATTTATGCTGGCCACCTCGATGATATGAGCCAGTTCCCGTCCCGGAGCCACGGGAATAATGACATGCGGCAATTCCGCGCCCAGCACATTACGACTGGCCGGCACCATACCCAAGCCTTGGTCTTCCAGCTCATTCACCTTGCGCAGGGTTATGATAAGATCAAGTTTTTTTTCATCACGCACCGCCGCCACCCCGAACAGACTCGGTACGTGAATAATTCCCAAGCCGCGAAGCTCCATATGGTATCTGGTCGTCGGCGAAGAACTACCGATAATTGTCTGGTCGTCATGCCGCCGCAGAATGGTAAAGTCATCAGCCACAAGACTGTAGCCCCGAATAATGAGGGCCAAAGCCGCCTCACTTTTACCAATACCCGGTCGCCCCTCAATCAATACGCCAACGCCCATAATATCCACCATGGTGCCCTGAAAGTTGACCGTTGGGGCAAACAGGTTTTCCATAATAACCGTAACCGTGTTAACGAAAACACCGGTTATCATCGCCGAGCGAAACACCGGAACACGGGCGAGCCTGGCAATTTCCAATATTTCCGGACATGGTTTACGATTGCGACAGATTATCAAACAAGGAATATGCTGATCAAACAGGCCGCGCAGCGCGGTATAACGACGCGCATGTGACAATGACGCAAGGTAATCATGCTCGGCCATGCCGAGCACCTGGACACGGCGATGCGCAAAATGCCGGAAAAACCCGGCCAACGCCAGACCGGGCCGGTGAATAGCCGGCTCATGGATAATTCGCCCCAGCCCCCGATTGCCATCAATCAGTTTGAGCGCGGTTTTATCGCCAGCGGCCTTAAAAAAATCACTTACGGTAACCATAGAATTGCTTGTGTTGCCAAGCTCGACCTAACGGTTAAGCTTTTGCTCAAAATCAGCGAGCTTGATACGATGCTTGGCACTCTTGTGATCGACAGCCTTGTCCCGAACGCATCGCAGCTGGCGATCTACCTTGTCCACCACTTTGTCCACCGAAACATACATATCATCCGACTCATCCTTGGCCTCAATACGCAAATGACGTTTGCCCTGCACGACAACTTCGATGAGATGCCTGAATTTCTGCGTATCCATGATCACATGGGCGTATTCAACATCTGGGTACGCGTCCAGCACAGCCGACAGTTTGGCGTGCACATGGTTCCTCAAGGTGTCCGAAATATCCGCATGGCGGCTGGTAATATCAATGGTCATGGTGCATATTCTCCTTGGATTTGTTTACTTGAATGCGCGCAATGTTAAATCTACCCGGATTTCAAGCGTTTAATCAAATGCAAAAATCAATCTTGGTGGCTCACATACTAAACCGGGACCCCAGATATAATTCACGACTTAACTTATCCTCGATCAGGAACTGGCTGGTTCCCTCGCGCAAAACCTTGCCGTCGCAAATCAGGTAGGCACGGTCCACAATCGTTAGGGTTTCACGCACATTATGGTCCGTTATCAAAATCCCTAGGCCACGTTTTTTAAGATCACGAATGATTTCCTGCACATCAAAGACTGCCAGAGGATCCACGCCACTGAACGGCTCGTCCAGCAAAATGGCTAGTGGATTGGTCACCAGCGCCCGTGTAATCTCCAAACGCCGCCGCTCCCCGCCGCTAAGCGTATAGGCCATCTGCTTGGCCAGACGCTTAATGTTAAGCTGCTCCAACAAGTTGTCCATCCGCTCCTGACGTTGAGCCGCCGAAAGCGGCAACATTTCCAGGATCGCCATTACGTTTTGCTCGACGGTCAGTTTTCGAAAAATGGAAGGCTCCTGGGAAAGATAACCCAAACCACACCGCGCGCGCCGATGCATTGGCAAATGTGTCACATCGTGTCCGTCAAACACAACGTTGCCACCATTAGGTGAAACCAGCCCCACAATCATATAAAACGAGGTTGTTTTGCCCGCCCCGTTGGGCCCCAGCAAACCGACCACTTCGCCACGGCCGACCTGAATGCTAACCCCATCCACAACATTCCGGCCATGATAGGTTTTTATCAAATCATGCGTTGTAATCAAGTTTTCCATGGCTCGGCATCACTATTTAAAAGATAGGCTCATTTCTTGACCCGAGGAAAGAACCAGTCGGGCATTCGGCTCGCATAGAATGCGTTGGGTATTGCGCCAAAGCGTCACCGTTTCACCAGTTAGCGTATCCTGATCCCGCTGAATACGGGGATTACCAGTTAACTGCATCTTGCCCTCTTTAATATCGTAGGTAGCTTTTTCGCCAGTGGCTTTTAAATCTTTGCGCATAATCGTAACCTGCCCATCCGCTTCGATCCGATCCACCTTGTTATCTTCTGTAAAAAACACGGACAGGCGATCGGACATGATTTTGATTTCACGATCCGTAACCACTACGTTTTCCTCGAACACCGCTGTGCGTTTGTGCTGATCAAAACTAAGTTGTGTGGACGTAATGACCGTACCGTTGGTATCCGCGCTGGTCCTAATTGCGCTACCGTCCAGGCTATCCACGGCTTTGCGAGCAGGCTCGACGGCACCCACGCTCCACAAAAAGCCAAGTATTAGCAGGGCAACCAATGGCCACATAGTTACGGCTCTCCTGTCATCGCAGATTTTGCGTTCAGGTTCCAAAAAACCACGCGCGTGTCCGCTAAAATTCTCATACGCCCATCTTGCGCATTCCAGGAAAAGCCACGGCCGGTCA
>CAYYBV010000173.1:0-4426 GCA_964469675.1 uncultured Verrucomicrobiota bacterium | reverse complement strand
GGGCCAAGATGCGGAAGCGCCTTTGCATGCGCGCGATTGCAGTGAGCGCCACGGCGTCAATTGCCTGTGTGATCACCTCCCGGCTTTGATCGGCATGCAGGATGGCGTTGCGCACGATACAGGCCGTCGGGCCGGGCGTATCGTTGCAAATACTGATGGCCTCGTTTAAGTTGCCGTGCCGTAGAATGTTGCAGATGCCCTTCAGGAAGTCATCGGTTTTAATCTTGGCACGGTGCACATGGAAGAACCTTTCCAAGAATACGAACAGTGCGATGCCACCTCCGGCCAAAATGACCAACATGACCAATCCGCCCTCTTGAATGAGCGTGAACATGAGCAATGTCCTTTCTGTTAGCCGTGATCACATGTTGCCAAGGCGCCAAAATACGGCACCCGTTGATCACAAATAAATACATATAAATATTTGTTGCAGCCGGACGTCTTCGCGCACTGCTTGCACATTAATAAAAATATAACCATTGCTCAGCGCGCAGGCGATCGATGCGTTCCCGGGCCTCGGTGCTGGCGGGCACATCCGCATCCACGATGCGTTGGTAGATGGCGGCGGCTTTACGCCAGCTTTTTTCCGTTTCTTTCAACTCGGCGGCCTGGAATGCGGCGCGGGTGAACCAGACGGTATCAGCTGGCAGATGGTCGCTTGTTTTATAATACAGATATACCGCGTTCATGTAATGTTCAAAAGCGCTCGGTATGCGACCGGCCTTTTGCAGGCAACGTCCGATTTTATATTCGGCCTGCATGCGGATTGGCGGTGTGATTGCCGGACGGTCAAGGATGGTCTGGTAAGAGGCGATGGCTTCGTCATATCGCTTGGGATCTTCCTTGCCGAGCGTGAATTGGCAGTCGCCTTTTCGAAGCCAGGCGGTCTCGTTTAACTCGTGGTTCGGGAATTGTTTGATCAAGTCGTCAAAAATCAAAATGGCGGCGGCAAATTCGCCCAGCTCGCATAATGCGGTCGCTTGATAATAACGGGCTTCTGGAAGCTTCGGGCTGGAGGGGTATTCCTTGACAAGCAAGGAAAAATGATTGTTGGCGCGGCGGAACTCGTTCTGGCGCATTGCCGCACGCCCGGCCCAGAACAGTGCGATGTCAGCGATTCCTGCTTTGGGATACCGGCGTTCTACCGTTAGAAAGCCGGTTTCCGCCGGACCGTAGCGGCCATGGTTATATTCATATTCATGTACCCAGAACTGTGCGTCCGGTGCCCAGGTGGAATTCGGGTAGTGCTCGGCAAAAGTCCGAAAGGCGGTTAAGGCCTGTTCTTCCTGGCCCAATCGCAAGCGGCACCAGGCCCCCAAGTAAATGGAGCGATCAGTCACGTCGCCGGTGGGGTCGACGCGATAGGCCTGCTCAAAATAATCCAACGCCGGGCCGAATCGGTTGGCAGTATATTCCATCAGACCCAGCCCATGGAGCGCGCGCGCGCGGATGGGTGGGGGATAGGTGTCGTTTACATATAAATACATGGCGCGGGCAGTGTTTGTGCGGCCTTGTAAAACGTCAAGATCAGCGATGCGCAGGAGGACGGTGGGCGTCAGTTCGCTGTCAGGATCCTTGTCCACCAAATCCCAGAAGAGCGTGCTGGCGTGGGCGGGTTCGTTTAACCGGGCCCAGCACTCGGCGATTTGAAATTCAGCCTGTTCGGCTATTTGGGTCTCAGGCCAGTGTGCTTGCGCAAATGAATATGATTCGATGGCCAGCTTATACTGGCCGGCGGCAACATGTGCATTGCCGATGTGCATGCGGTTGCGAGCCTGTTCCAGCTGGCTTGGTTCCCCTTTGCAGGCGTTTTCGAAGGTCTGCGCGGCCTCGTTAAAACGGCCGAGCTTGAACAATGCCAAACCTTTGCCCTGCAGGGCGCGTGCCGTGCCGACCGGGTCGGAAAATGTTTCCAGATAGTTTTGAAAGGTGCGTAAGGCCTTATCGGCAAGCCCCTTGTCCAGCAGGGTCTGGGCCAATTCCAGCTGGACTTCGCGCGCCAGCGCGTTAGTGGACTGGGCAATCACGAAACTGCGGATGAGCGCGATGCCTTCCTCCGTTTTATCCATTTTCAGAAGCAGTTTTCCCTTGCGCAGGTTGCAAATTCCTTTCAGGGTGGGATCGGAGAGTTGTTCGCTGCCGCGTTCCACCAAGCTCAGGGCTTCGACCAGATTGGTTTGCGCATCGGCGATTTCGGCCAGCGCCAGAAAAGCGGTGGCGCGGTATTCTTCGGGGACATTGCGCAACGTCGCCAAGGGGATGTATGCTTTACGCGCCCTGCTCCAGTCGTGCGCGTTCAGGTAAATGCGCCCCAGCATGTTCAAGTGTTCCTGGCCAATCCGTGTTTCCGGATTAGTGTTGGGCATTTGTTCCAGCACTTTGCGGGCCACATCTGTCCGCCCGGCGTTTATTAGTATCGCGGCCCAGTCCAGACGATTAGCGGGGCCTTCGGGTGTGTTTTCATATAAGTCCACAAAGCGCGTAAAACATGCCTCGGCGGCGTTGGTTTCGCCCAGCTTGATCAATGCCCATGCCTGCAGGCGCAGGGCTTGGGAATGGTGTTGTGAGTTTGGATACTGCTGGTCCAGCAAGTGGCAGGCAGTCACGACCTGTGCCCAGCGTCCTTCTTCAAAATTGGCCATGGCCAGCCAGAATTCAAAAGAATCAGCATGTGCCGAACCATTAACCAATTGACGGTTTTGCTCCAAAAGTTGCAGCATATCCTGATAGCGTTTTTGACCGTACATGGTCTGGGCCAGCAGAATAATGCCTTCGCGTCGCTCGGCGGGTGTGTTTACCTTGTGCAGATAATTAGTCAGCTTTGTGTGCGCAATGTCATATAATTCGTCTTCCAATGCCGTGCGGCTGTCGTTGAACAGCTCGACAGTGTCTGGAAGTGGTTCCGCTGCTAATCGGATCGCGGTCAGCAGGATTGCCGTCATCAGTCCGGTTGCCCGGATAATCCGGCAGCCGGACTGACACCGGGCCGTGGAAATTCTACCGAAAAAATATGGGTATGCACTCATTCGCCGATGTTACGAAGGTTGCCAACTGCTCCGCATCCAGAGCGCGGACATTGTAAGGCAGAATTATGCAATCCGCAATTGGCCCATCAGCCTGCGACGCCATCAAAAGCGCACTTTGCGATGCATAACGGTTAAAAATTTCGTCCTGGATTATTTCCCCGCCTACCAGGCAGTTAGATTGGCAAGCATATTATCGCCCAGGCGCGGAGATTGGAAGAAAAAATAGCAGGGTCCAGACGGGTGTGTGCGTGAATGTTCAGCCGGAACCAGGCAGTCAAATAGTCAATCGCCGATAATTTTTTAGTTTGCGTATGATTTAAAGCGCAAAAACTTATCGTCAGCCCGTTGCGTTTAAGCTTTCGTAATAGGCGTTGTCGGCGCGGGCGTCTCCAGTTTTTCCAGGCGCTTTTCCATGGCGGCCAGCTTGTCCTTCAGGTCTGGCAGGCGCATCAGGTGGGCGTGCATTTTGGTGAACTTTTCATATGGCATGGCCGGCGAGCCGAGTACAAAAGTGCCTGAGGGGACATCCTTGGTCACGCCCGCCTGCGCGGCCACAATGATATCCGAGCCAATTACCAGATGTCCGACGATCCCGACCTGGCCGGCGATGATGGTGCGTTCGCCGATCATCGTGCTGCCGGAAATGCCAGCCTGGGCGACGATAACACAATTGTCACCAATGATGACATTATGAGCAATCTGGATCAGGTTGTCCATTTTAACGCCGTTGCCGATGCGCGTCTGCCCGAAACGGGCGCGATCAATGGTGACATTGGCGCCGATTTCAACATCGTTGCCGATCACGACGATGCCGATCTGGGGGATTTTTTTGCGGATCGCGCCTTCCTGCACGTATCCGAACCCATCACTGCCGACAACCGTGCCGTTGTGAATAATAACGCGATTGCCAATGCGGGCATATTCCCGGATGGAAACGTGCGGATACAGCTTGCAGTCATCGCCGATCGTTGTGCCGTGGCCGATGTAACAGTGACCGCAAATTACACAGCGATCGCCAACGGTTACGCCCGGCTCGACGATGCAATACGGCCCCAGGCAAACTTCTTGGCCGAGTTTGGCGTCAGGGGCTACGATGGCCGTGGGGTGAATGCCTGGTGCAAACGAAACTGGCGGTGGCGCAAACCATTGGGCGGCGTCCGCGAAAGCCTTGTCCGCGCTCTTGACCCGGATCAGGGTCGCGGCGCATGGTCTGTTCCAGTCTTCGTTGACGATTACAGCCGTGGCGCGGGTGCTCGCGGCGGCGCCCGCGTAATGGGGGGTGGCCACGAATGTCAGGTCGCCCGGCTCCGCTTCCCGAATGCCGGCCAGTCGCGAAATTTCCCCCTGAGCATCTCCTTCGACACGCCCATTCAGGCGACGGGCAATTTCTTCAATTTTTA
>CAYYBV010000172.1:0-4450 GCA_964469675.1 uncultured Verrucomicrobiota bacterium | reverse complement strand
GGCTGAAATGGTTGCAACGGCATACGCGCAGAGAGCTGTTGCCGGACGACTTTACTTTTGGCTTCCTTGGCCTGGACATCGGCAATGATGGATTCAATTTTGCCTTGGATTTCGGAGGCCTTGGCATAAGTAATCGGGAATATGCGTAATTCCTCACGGGATTCCAAGGGCTGGTCAATAATGGCCAGGATTTCCAGAATGCGTTTCAGGTTCAGCGCCGTTTCCGTGATCAGCAGGCAATTGACCCGTTCCAGTGTCATGACCTTGCCATAGGGATGGAGCAGATTCTGAATTGTGGCCTGGGCTTCCGCAATCTCAAGATGCTTGAGTTCGACAATCCGGCTCACGAGGCGGTCCGTATCTGCGATATCCTTGCTGATGGGTCCGGTGCTGGTTGCCATGCCCTGTTGGCGCGCAGCACTGATCGGCACAACTTTCAAAAAATTTTCGCCCATCGGCACCAAGGCAATGCCGTTCATGGCCAGCACCCCTTCAATGGCCAGCAAGGCTTCGCGCTTGGGCAACCGCTTCGGACACTTTAATGTGATTTTGGCGGACGGCACATCGGGCGCGCGCATAACAGCCAGGCCGGTCCACATGGCATACTGGCTGATGACTTCTTCAACATCCATGTTCTCATACTTGAGGCCAACCAATGTGTCCATGGAGGGTGATTCGGGCACACTTGGAAGAAGCGACGGTGGGTTCGTGCCGGAAAATGCGGTCTCGTCCGCCTCTGAATATTCCGACTCGATATCCACAGACACGTCCAATGGAATCGAGCCCGTCGCAATGGGCACAAAACCCTTGAAAGCATTCAGGCCCGCCGGCGCATTTGTGCTCGTGCTTGCGGCGGCAAATTCACGGAAGGGGCTGCGGGCATTCGTGACCGCCGCGCTGGTGGCTGCAGTAGCAACTCCAGCAAATGGACTACGTCCCGGGTTAGCCACCGTGCTCGTGCTTACGGGCGCAAACTCCTTGAACTGTTTCAGACCCGGCGCCGTGGCTGGCGGCGACTTCGCGCCAGAGCTCGGGACGGCAACCTGCCCCTGGGTTGCACTCTGCCACAACCCGCAGATCATTACCATTACCAGAATTCGTATAGACCAGGGACACATGAAAATTTATGAGTTCCTTATTGGCTAAACCGATTGATCTGCACATTTTACCGGCAGTTTGTATTTAGGACTGCCCGTCGGCAAACTGCCAGGCAGCATTATTGCCCGGGATTTAGAATAAACATCAAACCTTGTAGTCAACCGCATTTCGGCGCGCAAGAATCATGGCCCCGGCATCCTTTGGCCACAGGCAAAAGTAAGCTGCGCAAAACAGCGATACCATGTCATATATCCGGTAAAATTGCAAGCGGTGATGATGGCTTGATTCGCTCATGGACAATAAGGGATCTCCCACTGCCGGCTTCCCCGGGCGCCGGCCGCGCGCAGCGCGCCGGCGGCGACATCCGCGCGCATGCCCGCGGGAAGCTTCAAGGAAAGCCGGACGGCGCCGGCGGTGCGCTCCCAGCCGCACTCGATAACGCCTCCCGGGGTGGCCACCCGGCCGCGGGCCGAGATCTGGGCGGCGACGAGCGGTGCCCAGCGGATGCGGCGCCATGCCACGGCGATCTGTTCCACGCCCAGCAGCGAACGCGAGAGATGAACAACCGGATGCGCGCTCCAGGCGTGGCAGAGGCTCTCGTGGCCTGCCTCGGCGTTCCAGTGTTCCTCGGTCGTTGTCAGCCCGCGTGCGAGCATGCCGCCCCACCAGCGCTCGATGCAGTCAATCACTTCCTGGCGCCGTCCCGCGCGGTGCAGCGCCTCGAACACGTAGTGCATGAAGAAAGGCGAGGGCGTGCGCTCCCGTTGCGGTTCCGGGCGCAGGACGGGCAGCAGACGCTCCTCGATCCATGCCGCATGCCGCCGGGGCTGCAGACCGGCCAGCATCGCCAGCGCGCAGGCGTGCGGCTCATTCGCCCTGGCCGGCCTCCCGTTGCGGCGCAGCCCGCCATACCAGGCCCCGGTTTCGCGATCCCACAATGCGCCCAGGATGCGGCGGCGCAAGCCCTCCCGGCGCTGCCGGAGCCCTCGCGCGGTTGCAGAATCGCCGACGAGCCCGAACATTCGCTCCATGGCCTCCAGCGCCAGGAGATACAGCAGGTTATATACCGTCGAATAACCGTCCCGGAAGAGTGGGCACCAGTCCAGGAACAGCCAGTAGCGGCGATCGGCCGGCAGCAGGCCGTTGCTCGCCGCCATGGATTCAAAATACGCCAGCGCGCGCTTGGCGCGCTCCGCCTGGGACCGGAACAGGGCCATCTCACCCGTTTGCCAATAATAGTCCCAGAGCGTCAGCATCCAAGTTAGCGTGAAATCCGGCAAGATCAGGTGGTGGCCGCCGGTCGGCGCCAGGCCGTACGTAAGGCCGTTGGGCACTTCCTGGGCGGCCAGCTGGCGGATGCCGCGCCGCAACAAGCGCGCGTCGGCCGAGAGAACAAAGGTGTTTGCCGCCTGGATGCGCGCATCGCCCCACCATTGGGCCTGCTCGCGCCAGGGACAGTCCACGTAGGCGTCCAGCATGCACCGGCGCTGCGTGTTGACGCACATCGTGTAAATCGAATTCAGGGCGGCGCTGGAACAATGGAAGGCGCCCTTGATCTTCAGCGGATAGCCCAGCGTGCGTGCGCCGACGCGAAGCTTCAGCCGCCGCCGGGCATCGCGCACGACCACGACCAAGTACCGGAAGCCCCAGGGATCAAAGGTTTCGTAGGCCGTGTCGCCGCGCCGGGGCCACAGCCGGTTGCCGAAGGCCGCCAGGCAGCCGGACACCGGCTGCTGCGCGTATTCCGGCCGGATAACCGGCCCGCGCTCGCCGAGGGCCTCGCACACTATCGTGTCTACTATCTCCGTTCCCGCCGCGCCCGCGATGCCAATCCGGATGCAGCCGACGATTTCGCGGCCAAAGTCGAAGCACCATGCGGAGTACCGGCCCCGGCCCGATGGCGGCGTCTCCAACGACACGGTCCGCCCCTCCCGTAAAAGCTGCGCTTGCGTGGGCTGCCACTTCATTGAATCACGCAGATAGGCAGCCACGACGTTCAGCACCTCGGTATGTCCGGGGGCGCAGGTTCCCCGCGCTTCCAGCGCCAAGCCCGCGGGAGCCGCTTCTTCGTTAAACAGCAACGGGATGCCGCGTTCCTCGAGGGCATGCCACGGCATGGCGCCCACCGGGATCAGGCGCGGCCTGAGCCAGCCCGCAGCGTCGTAGCCGGGGCGCAGCCAGGCCCCGTCATCGAGACGGGCGTCAACAAACTCCTGGAAGCCCATTTGGATCGAGCAGCGCGTTCGCGTGCGGAGAAAACCGGGCGCCGGCCGGACACGCCAGCCCGGGCCGGTGGAAATCTCCAGGCCGCCGATACGGCCGGCCAGCAGAAAGCCGGCGTAGCCCTGGTGTACGTAGCCCGACGTGCTCAGGCCTAGATTGTGCACGAGCGCCCCGAGTACGTTGCGGCCGCGCCTCAGCCAGGGAGCGATGTCAATCGCGTCATAGGGCCACGACGCTTGAAACCCGCGCGCCGGCCCGCGATGCACGAAACGCCCGTTGACGTGCAGGCGATAAGCGGTGTCCGCCGTGACCCGCAGCAAGGCCCGGCGCGGCGCTCGCCGCAGACGGATCTCAAGCCGGGCCTGCATCCACGCGTTGAGCAGATCGTGGCGGGGATCGCCGTGCCAAATCCACCACGCCCGCCCCCACCCTGACGGATTTTGTTGCCCGTCGCGCATATCACATTCTTTCCTCAGACGAGCCGGCGCCAATCCGTTCGCCTCAATCCAGCAAGCAATAATGATATTCCTAAAAGCAGATCAGAAGGAGTCGACAGGATAACAGGATCTGCGGAATGGATTTTCGAAACATCCTGTTGATCTTCAGGATTGAACATTTTGTCCAACTGCTCTTTTAAGAATAATAGCTTGTCGATCACAGAGATGTCAATTTCATATCTATCAAGAACTATACTGAAATGACGGAGGGGTGCAGGACTATGCCCTGTGAGGCGGGATCCCGATCCGGGGCGGAAAACGAAAAGGCGACTTGGGCTCTGGTCCCGATTTTGCAGGAATTGGCGAGACTAGACGGCTGAATGGGGCGCCTTTTAATAAATCCCGGCCATCCCCCTGATTTCATCCCTGACCATCTGGCGCAGTTCCGCCGGCGCCAGCACCTTGACGTTGCCTCCCTAGGCCAATACCCAGCGCTTGAGCTCTTGCGTCGCCTGGCAACGCTCATTCACGCCACGCACACACTCTGTCCCCAACATCACGGTCGCCTCCATCTCCGTTACCGTCGGATGGGACGGAAACGAATCGGAAAAAACTTGGGGAACGGCCACTAATATCCACCTTAATTTTGCATCGCATTAGTTTGCCACAGATGCGAGGCGCGAAGGGCGCCG
>CAYYBV010000171.1:0-4493 GCA_964469675.1 uncultured Verrucomicrobiota bacterium | reverse complement strand
CAGTTGGGTTATAATGAAAAGTGGCGCAAAAATAGTTTGCACGCCGTTGTTATTGGCTAAGTATGACATAACGCTGATGTTCGTGCAAAATTAAGGTCTTAATCAACTCATTTGCACAGGACTTTTCGCAACTTGATCAAAGCGCGGCCAATGGTTGGACCGATGCTATTTATGGAAATACCGGTCAGCAAAGCAATTTCCTTGTATTTTTTTTCCTGCATAAAGAACAACGCGATCAGCGTGCGCTCCTTAGTGGTCAAGGTTTCGATGGCTTGATGCAATCGAGCTGGCGGCACGTCGGTGGCAAATGACGGGATCACGTTGGATGGCGCTTCTGCCGCCGGTTCGTGGTTTTCGAGGGGAACGGTGGTCTCCGGCTTGCGCTTGCGCAACATATCAACGGTGCGATTGCGGGCCAACACATGGAGCGTCTGCAAAAAATACCCGCGCTGGAGACACTGGCGCACTATTTTCAAATCATCGGCCAGAAGGTTCTGCCAGACAACTGCCACCATATCCTCCACGTCGGCGCTGGCCGGATGAAACCCATAACGGGCAAAGGTGCGATGGATGATGGCCGCGAGCAGTCCGGAATATGTCTCAACAAGTGCATTCCATGCTTGAGGATCGTAACGCAGCAGGCGCTCCAGGAGCTTGCAAATGACTGGATCGTTCGTGGACATCATGAGCCGTTTTCATATAACGCGACGATTAACGTCACAAAAATGAAAAAAAACTATATCAGATTGATCCGGGGAGTCAAACAACGGATGGATCATGTTTCTATATGCCAAGAGGCTACCATTCGAACATGCCAAAATTAGCGGGATGATGGAAATAGCCGGACTTACTGTAAACGTTGAACCAGCTCTGCAAGTTCCCGGGCTCGCGTTGACCACGAAAATTCCTGCAGAAGTTGACTGTCCAGCGAGCGCCCTTGGCCGGGACACCTCCCAGGCGCTCAAAGGGAATAAGTATTTCGCAGACCCACTGGCCCGCTTCCCGGTTAATGGATGATTTCACGGTAGCTTGGGGATCCCAAGGCTGGCTATGGTTTTGATCGAAAGCTTCGGGCGAAACATAATGAGCCGAATGATAAGCGCCGCGCGCATTGACAATTAAATGGTTGTAATCGCGCCGGTCATTATTGGTATCCAGAAAAATTTCAAGCGAATCATCATAAATAATCTGCTGTTCAGTATGCGAAAGATTATGGGCGACATTGGCGATGATCTGGTCCGTGTTGGGATCGGCGCAGATAAAGGAAACATAAAGACACGGTTTACCACCAAGCTCGCTTCGCCCGACATAGCAGTATGTCGCCGGATTAGCCTCCGGCGGCGGATTACCCGGCGCGTGGATGCGGAAGCGGCCGCTTTTCCAGCTTTTCGCGATTTCGCTCTCGGCGACTTTGCCGTCAATCTGATAGTCACCGGATTTGACCAATTCCATGGGTGCCAGGGACTCGCTCATGCGGGCCACCGGCACCTGGAAGCCTCCGGCATTTTCAAACCGGACAGGGCTGGGTTTAAAAACCGCCAAGGCCTCCAGCCGCTGGGCTTTATTGCTATCCAGAACACGCACATCGGGGGCCTTGATACCACTGCCCGTAATGGCCGACACCACCGTGGCCTTAAGATCAGTAGACATAGCCGATGGAATCGCGACCGGCTGCAAACCGATGGCCGCCATGCTGGCGGCTTCATTGAGCGTCAGCCGACGGGCCGGTGCAGTGGCCGCCAGGCGGACCTGATCGCGATTGACCATGCCCGGCTCGCGTTGCAGGCCTTCCAATTCAACCGGAGCCAAGTCGGCGATGACAGCGGATGCCTTTGTGATTTGCGGCGCAGGCGGCGGAGGGGCCTGCACAACATCAACATTTTTGACCTCCGCGTTTACATCGGCAACCATGGGCGCCGGCTTGCTGGATATGGTGCTTGCCGGTATCGCCGGCGCGTTGAAGGTTTGCCGTTGCACGTCCTTGAGCGCACGGACAACATCCGGATCCGGCGTCTCAACCCGGTCGGCAATAACCGTCACCTCCATCGGCGGCTGAATGGATTCGAATTTTGGTGCAGTCGGCGTAAACAACAACAAGAGCAGGGCAATCATGGCCAAAGCCCCTGCCCACATCCCGGCCCGTCGTAAGCGCTGCGCATGCTGGCGCCACGGACAAGTATTCAAAAAACCTGGCGGTACTGGGCGGTTTTTCATAAGCGCCGCGTACAGGTCGTTAACGGTCGTATTGGACTTGCGATTGCGGGGCTGCGGACTGGCAGGCGCAAAAACAAACCGATGACATCCGCTGGTGAGCGTGTCGCCGAACATCAAACTTTCACTGGTGGTTAGGCGATCATTGACAAATACGCGTGCTTGGGGCTTAACTTCTAAAACCCAGCGGCATTCACAGACGTGGAAGCTCTCGTCATGGCGCTTATAACGACGGATAACAAAAGCCAATGGCGGCATCAGTGGATCCATGACCACCAGATCGGCATCCAGCGCGGAACCGACACGAATTTCATCGCTGTCCGTGGCAACTTGGCAGGATTCAACTCCTAGAATGGAGCCGGTCAGCTGCACTTTATGACTATTGATCGTCTGCATGGCGGCGGGCTTAAAGCTTTCTTATGCGACTTAAACAACGATGCGCACAACTTTCATATGTCATTCAGACCCCGCACCGACCGACGCGAAAAATTAAAAATCATGGCTTGCGCTGCATGTCCTGCCGGGCAAGGGTCAGCAGGGAAAACTTCGGATAACCGGCGTCCCGCACCGAGTCCATCACCGCGATGACATCCTGATAGGGAACAGTCTTTTCAATGCGGATATCGACGAGGCAGGGTGCAGTCGTAATCTTTTTGGATTTCATCCTGGTTTCGAGCTCATCGAGACTGGACATCTTCTGGTTGTCAAGCGTGATTGATGGTTGTCCATCGCGAAGCTGATAGGCCACGACCATGGTCTTTTCGGAAGTCGCCTTGGTCCCGCTGGTCGAATCCGGAAGGCTCAGCTCAATTTGGGTCGGCTTGGTCAGGCTTGAAGTCAGCACAAAAAATATCAGGAGTTGAAAAATGACGTCCATCATGGGCGTTGTGTTTATATCCCGGGATTCCGGGATTTCATGTCGTTTGAGTTTAGCCACGGCTCACCTCCGTTTTGGCGCGCTGGCGCACCCAATCCCGGATTTCCGCCAGGTAAATATCCAGTAGTCCCAGCATATAGTTGGTGCTCTTGCGGAGGTGTTCCACAAAAAGCAGCACGGGAATGGCAATCAACAGCCCCGCAACGGTAGTGATCAAGGCCTGGTAGATGCCACCGGCCAGCATAGCGGGATCCGTGGCGGCAGTTTTTTCAATGACCATGAAGGCGACGATCAGCCCCCAGACGGTACCCAGGATGCCGAGAAGCGGGGCAACCTGATAAAAGGCCACCAGCCAGCCGCGCGATTTTTCCATGGCCATCATTTCCGAGAGAATTACCTTCTCGGTGGCATCGTCCACGTCTTTTTCACCAGCTTTGATGCGCAGGAGGCATTCCTCGAGGACACGCCCGATGAAACCCTTGGTTCGCGCTGACAGGACAATGGCCTGCTCCAGGTTGTTTTCCTTGAGCGCGGTCCGCAGTTCAAACTGGAAGCGGTCGCCATCAATGCGGTTCTCGCGTAAAAAAAACAGGCGCTCCATCATCAAAACGATGCTGCCTAACGCAATGAGCGCGAGCGGAATCATAAAAATGCCGCCCTTCATGCACATGTCAACGATTGTCATCAGCCAGGTCATTGGGGATCCTCCTTGGATAGGTTTATTAATAATTGCTTGGCCCGGTCACGCCATGCGGCGGAACCGTAATTGGTTGTAGCGGTTTGGATAAGCTCCTCCAACTTGGCGCGCGCGGTCTTGGTATCGCCAAGCACGGCATAGCACTCGGCAGCGCCGAACGCGGCGGCATCCGGCCACTCATTATACGGATATGCCGCCAGCACTGTTTCAAAGTCGGCAAGCGCCTTGGCCGGGGATTCCATCCTTCGGGCGGCTTCGCCGCGATAGTAGTAAATCATCGCAGGGGCCAGGGTCGTGCCCGACCGGCCGGATGGCAGCGCCTTCTCATTAGCGGCATAATCATCCGCCATCCGCGCAGCGTTGTCAGCCAACTGACGATCCTCGCCGCGGGCAGCCAGTAGTTGAAGCAACAGGGCGCCACAGCTGTAATGACGAAACGTGTCGGCAGGATAAGCCGTTACGGCCTTTTCCAAGGCAGAGCCATCGATGGCCTTGGGGTTGCCCGTTGCAATACATCGGTTCAGCAGGTTAACGGCCAACTCAAAAGGCGCCTCACTGACAGCCGGCGCC
The DNA here is from genome assembly GCA_964469675.1 of uncultured Verrucomicrobiota bacterium. Lineage (GTDB taxonomy): Bacteria > Verrucomicrobiota > Kiritimatiellia > JAAZAB01 > JAAZAB01 > VSJD01. The sequence continues at coordinate 138 of CAYYBV010000171.1, read as the reverse complement.
AATTGCGCAATCCAGATTGCCGCACCCCTGTCGCCAAGTCCGGCCTCCAGTCGCGCCCGCGCCAGGTTGAATTCAACATTGGCGGCATAATCCGGCGGCAGTTTGGCCGCCGCCTTTGCGGCCGCCTCATAACCAGCA
>CAYYBV010000170.1:1292-4544 GCA_964469675.1 uncultured Verrucomicrobiota bacterium | reverse complement strand
GGCTCGTCGCCGGTGAGCGTCTGGTAGGTGCGCGCCGTGGCCACGGCGATTTCAGCCAGTTTATCGGCGGTGGGGTTGATGTTGAGCCCGCAATCGGCGTAAAAGAGCGCGCCATTAAATCCCCAGCGCGGGTCGCGCATCTGCATGATGAAATAAGACGAGGCGATCTTGATGCCGGGCGCGGTCTTGAAGAGCTGCAGCGCCGGGCGGGTTTTGCCGGCGGTATCGTGGTTATAGCCTTTGGGATTGCCGCCGCCGGAAACATATCCGTGGGCGTCGCCTGAACAAACCATGGCCGCCGCAAAGACGCAGGTGTCCTTGATCCAGGCGCGCGCTTGGGTGTCGGTCAGCCCCTTGGACCGGCGGAGTTCTACGAGCTTCGCTATGTAATCGTTCAAGCGGGGATGCTTGAGCGTGTCGGCCAGCTCCACGCCTTCCAGTGTAATATGATTGGCGTCGGCCAGTTTGAGGATTGCCGCGGCGTTGCCCACCAGGATTGGTCGGGCATATCCCGTCTGCGCCAGCTTGGCGGCCGCCTGCAGATTGCGGATATCGTCGCTTTCCGTCAGGCAGATCTTGCGGTTAAGCGCCTTGGCTTTGCTTCGAATGCGTTCTAAGACGGTTTCCGGCATGATGGGCGTTCCTTAATTTTAATGGGTTGTGAATTACTTGCCAAACTCGATGTCAGCTGCACAATTGCGCAAAACAGATGTTCCCGGGCGGTTTATTTTTTTGCAAGAATCTGCAGGGTTTCGCGCACGATCATCAGTTCCTCATTGGTGGGGATGACCAGCACGGCCGGCAGGCTGCCCGGGCGCGAAATGGTGAGCGCCCGGGCCTGGTTCAGGGCCGGATCGAGGTGGACGCCTAGATATGTCAATTGCGCGCATACCAGTTCGCGTACCAGCGGCACGTTTTCGCCAATACCGGCCGTGAAGATCAATGCGTCAAATCCGTTTAGTACGGCGGCATAAGCGCCGACATATTTTACGATCCGGTGGATGAACACATCCAGCGCCAGTTTGGCCGTTGTCGAGCCGCTTGCGATGGCTTTTAAAATATCACGCATGTCGTTGCTGCCGATGTCGGCCAATCCCAGTAATCCACTCCCTTTGTTGAGCAGTCGGTCAACTTCGTCCAGGCTGTGGCCCAGCCGCCGCAGGAAGAGGACGATGGCCGGATCTATGTCGCCACAGCGTGTGCCCATGACCAGGCCTTCCAGCGGGGTCAGCCCCATGCTGGTATCCGCTACCTTGCCGTGATTGATCGCCGTGATACTACACCCGTTGCCCAAATGCGCCGTAATCAGCTTCAACGTGTCGAGTTTTCTTCCCAGGGCCTCGGCGGCGGCAACAGCCACGAATTGATGCGAAGTGCCGTGAAATCCATAGCGCCGGATCTGGTTTTTGTCGGCAATTTTTTTGGGAATGGCGTAGGTATACGCGGCGCTGGGCATGGTCTGGTGGAAGGCGGTGTCAAACACGGCAACCATTGGCACATTCGGAAAAAGATGTTCGCAGGCTTCGATGCCTTCATAGTTGGGCGGGTTATGTAATGGTGCCAGCGCGAAGCAATCCAGAATCACCTGTTTGGTGGCATCTGAAATTTTGACCGCGCCGCTGATCGTCGCGCCGCCGTGCACCACGCGGTGCCCAATGCCCTCGATTTCGGTTAGATTGCCGATCATGCCGTGTTCTTTATCCATCAGTGCCAGGCATGCCTCGGAAATAGCCGCCTCGGCGGAATTGGCCGAAATCTCCTTTTCGATTTTTTGGCCGCGGTGATTGGAATATTTCAACCGCGTGTCCGGTGCATTGATCCTTTCGATGAGCCCCTTGGCCAGTAATTTTTCGCCGGAGCTTTCGTATAAATTAAATTTGACCGATGAGCTGCCTGCGTTAATGACTAATATTTTCATGGTGTGTATATTGATTGATGCTTTTGTTTTTAGAAACATAAAAAACAATTTAACAGTATCAGCTTCATTTGTGCCTGACAAGTTTCTTATGGCGTAATTCCGGGCGCGGTGAAAAATAATGCCCGGTATTGCATTTTTTCGGCGCAATCATATGATGGGGGACGTTTTTTTGTAACAAACCGGTCAATTATCGGAGGGAATTGAATGAACCTGCAACTGGTTGCCAACACGATGCGCGGCCTGGTCATGGATGGCGTGCAAAAGGCCAATAGCGGTCACCCGGGCATGCCCATGGGTACGGCCGATTTTGCCGCGGTCCTTTTTCTTAAGCATCTTAAATACTGTGCCGCTAATCCGGACTGGGCCGATCGCGATCGCTTTATCCTCTCGCCTGGTCACGGATGTATGCTCCTCTATAGTTTCCTGCACTTGGCTGGTTACGATTTGAAACTTGATGAGCTCAAGCTGTTCCGCCAGTGGGGCAGTCGCACGCCGGGCCATCCGGAGCATGGGATGACACCCGGTGTTGAGACCAGCACCGGGCCACTGGGCCAGGGTTGTGGAAATGCCGTGGGTATGGCCCTGGCGGAGGCCATGCTGGCCGAGCGTTTCAATGCGCCTGCCGAGAAAATTGTGGACCATTATACCTACGGCATCTGCAGCGATGGCGATCTCATGGAAGGCGTTTCCCACGAGGCGTTTTCCCTGGCCGGTCATCTGGGACTCAATAAGCTCATATTTTTCTACGATAGCAATCGGATCACCATCGAGGGTTCCACCGACCTGGCTTATACCGATGATGTTCGCAAACGCTTTGAAGGCTATCATTGGAATGTGCTGGAAGTGGATGGCCATGATATCGAGGCCATTGACCAGGTTCTCAAGCAGGCCCGGGCCGAGACCCAGCGTCCGACGCTCATCATTGGGCGCACCATGATCGGCAAGGGCAGTCCGCACCTGGCCGGAACACCTGAATCGCACGGCGCTCCCTTGGGCGCTGAAGAAGTCAAGTCCACTAAAAAAGCCCTGGGGTTGCCGGAAAACCAGGACTTTTTTGTGCCGGATGAAGTACGCGCAATTTTCGCGGCGCGCGCTCGCGACTTGCAGGCTCTTGAGACCCAGTGGCAGGCTGCCTTCCAGCAATACCGCGCCAAGCACCCGGACAAGGCCGCTGACTGGGATGTGGCCCATAATCTTGCGCTCCCGGCGGACTTGGAAAAGAGTCTGCCGGTATTCGATCCGGCCAAGCCCGTGGCCACGCGCAACGCCTCCCATACGGTGATCCAGAAATTAGCCGCGTCCGTGTCTTATCTCGTAGGCGGCTCGGCCGACTT
>CAYYBV010000170.1:0-1282 GCA_964469675.1 uncultured Verrucomicrobiota bacterium | reverse complement strand
ATGGATGGCGCGGGCGACATCAAGCCGCATTCGTTCCGTGGACGTAATTTCCATTTTGGCATTCGTGAGCATGCCATGGGTGCGGTATTGAACGGGATCGCACTCCACGGTGGCTTCCGTGCCTACGGGGCCACTTTTTTTGTGTTCGCGGATTATTTCCGGCCATCCATCCGCCTGGCCTGTATCATGAAACTGCCCGTGATTTATGTCCTGACCCACGACAGTTTTTACGTGGGCGAGGATGGCCCGACCCACGAGCCGGTGGAACACACCATGGCGCTCAGGATTATGCCGAATATGACGGTCATTCGTCCGGCTGATCCGACCGAAACTGGCGCGGCTTGGATTGCCGCGCTGAAAAATACACAAGGCCCTACTGCCATTTTGCTTACCCGCCAGAATCTGGCCGTCCTTGACCGCAAGCAGTTTCCCAAGGCGAACAAACTGGAACAAGGCGCCTATGTGCTTTGGCAGAGCGCGCCCGGCCGGCCGCAAATCATTTTAATCGCCACGGGTTCCGAGGTATCGCTGGCGCTGGATGCCGCCCGCGAGGTGGCCAAAGACGGCGTTAAAGTCAGGGTGGTGAGTATGCCGTCCTGGGAGCTGTTCGAAAAACAGCCTGACAAGGTCAGGAAGTCCGTTCTGCCGCCCTATTGCCGTTGCCGCCTGGCCATCGAGGCGGGCGTGACTTTCGGTTGGGAAAAATACGTGGGACCCAAGGGTCGCGTATTCGGGCTCGATCATTACGGGGCCTCGGCGCCCTACAAGGTGCTGGCAAAAGAATATGGTTTTACCACCGAAAATATCGCCCGCATTGTCCGCGAAATGCTCGCGCGAAAGTAGCGTCCGGGTGCGAAATGGATAGGGTGTGGCACAAGATGTAGAGCGGTGAAACGTCACCTCCGAGAGATTCTTCTCCCGGCAAACGGCTACGATGGCTTTCCCGCCATCCGCTTCCCGCAGTGTCCGGATCTTATCTTCCGTCTGGGATCTCTTGCCCTGCATGCCCGGGTCTTCATTTTTGATGACCCAGACTGACATATCCCCTGACTCAGAAAAGCGAAGTCACGTAACTGCGAGGAGTTTGCTATGGGACTGCTTCATTTCCAGTAGGCCCTGTGCGGCGCGAGCAGTTCGTCTTCCATTTCCGGAACGGGGCCCATAACCCTGATGAGCTTCTGTCCTGCCGTGAAGACTGAGCGACACGGCAGGTTCATCGTGGGGTTTCTCTTGTCGGCGCCGGTTAGTTTCTTCGCTGTGATTTCCTCAACGCCATAGACCA
>CAYYBV010000169.1:0-4544 GCA_964469675.1 uncultured Verrucomicrobiota bacterium | reverse complement strand
ATCACCATGCTTCGCATCGTAATTACCTACATTATTCCACGATGAATTAATGATCTCGCCGTCTATGGAATTCATCAATTTATTGATTTCTTCCGGAAGATTTTTCACATTCTCCTTAATGTTTTGGCACATCAACGCTTCCAACGCATCAACATCTTTTTCCTTGATGGCGTTGATTATCTTCGGCGCGGCAATATTCGCATGGTTCGTTTGTACCAGATAGTTGTATTGCAGACTTCCGGAATTAGGAAACAGCATCAACAAGAAAGCCATAAGTCCGATTAAGAATTTTTTATACAGTGTAATAAATGAAATCATAAAGTATTTCCTCTCTGTTAATAATTAATATAAAACTCATAGGTAGTATCATTACTATCCGCCCAACTTAAGCCATCTCCACTTCCCGCGATTATTAATGGATTCCATTTGGTAAAAAAGGGCACAAACAAGCTACTATGCTCACCTTGACCCGCAAAAGCAACCTTAAGATGCACGTCCAGATTATTCACATCGGGTGATTGTATGTCAGGTGTAAACGAAGTCACCCACCAGTTAGTTTGAACAAAATCCGTCGTGATTTGTTCGGTGCCGTAGAAGACATTCATTTTAACACTTACCTTGAGATTTTCAGTGTCAATCTTATAATAACCCATCGCCTGAGGTAACCAAGCGCCTTGATAATAAATACCGATTTCTGCCCCAGCGCCAAGGTTCCAGTAGTCGGCTTTCCATACCCAAACAACATATTCTGTGTCAACGCTAAATGGTCCGTTATCATCATCAACAACAAATGTATATTTCTTTTTATCTGTGGGACCGCCAACACTAAAACAGAAATCATACCACCAAATGTAACCAACATGATGTTGCCATTGATAACTGCCTGGTAAAGTTCTATAGTTCCTGTAATTTGGCGATCTCCAATCCCTATCCATATGGAAATCTAGAGCCCATGCACCAGCAGCCGTTTGTATTTGTGTAAATTCTTTCTGAAAATATGGCCTGAATTGAAGTGGGAGTACTCCAAACAGTTTTACGCCATCGAATACATATTGTTTATCGGTCCAATCCATACCCCATAGCCCAAAAATAGTAGTAAGAGCTCCTCCCATTAAAAACTGAGTTTTGTCTGTAAGACATCCGATTTTTGGACCAAACCACTTGCCGAATGGCGCGCTTGTCGCTTGACTCACCTTGTCTGCTACCCTGCCGTATGCAGCACTTATCTTGTCGGCTCCACTGTTATAGGCATCCTTTATCTTGGTCCAACCACTGCGAATCCAATCCACGACCCCCATTCCGGATGGATCCACATACATCACCGGATTTCCATTACAGTACGCATACATATTGCTGCCGCTGATTACATCATCGCCCGCAATAAACAGTGAATCCGCATTGAGGAAACGTCGCCATTCTGGAAGGTAGTATCTCGATTGCAAGAAATACCAGCCGGTTACCGGGTCTTGATAATACCCCCTGTAGCGGATGGGGTTGATAGCGACCATAGCACCGCTAGCTGCCGTGATGTTGCCCCAGGCGTCGTAGGAGTACTCCGCGACGATCGTTCCGTCAGCGTCGATAACGGCAACGACATCGCCCTGTAAGTTGCGCACATAAAAATACGGTGTACTGTTGTAATTGAAGCCAGCGGCGATACCGGCTGCATCATATTGGAAGTCGAGGGTATCTGTCCCATCGCTTTGGCGCATTAACATGTCGCCGGAATACCTGTATGTTAGGGGTGTGCCGTTTTCCCCTTAATTTTGTAGTTGCTCCCCCAAGCATAAAGCCTGGGGGAGCCGTTGTTATCGTTTAATCATGCCAACCGCCAATACCCTCAGTCGCTTTTATCGCAACCAATAATTCGCGGTCTTCGTCAAGTAGTGTTATTGCTCGTATTCCCATCTCACCTGGTGCAAAATTGTTAGCAATTTCCCATGTTACCGCAATGAAATAGATACCATTTGTTGTTTTTAATTGAGCAGACCAACTCGTCTGTATTATTTGTTTTCCGAACTTTGCAGCATCATAACTGCCACGAGGGTTCCAGTCCCACTCTGTTATATCGCCATCAATCGTATCAATTAATGCACCTATTTCACTTGGTAAGTCATCTACTTTCTGTTTTATGTTTTGGCACATCATTGCTTCCAACGCGTCAATATCACGCGTCTCAATGGCTTCCGAAATACTATTTTGTGTCGCGGCATAGTCAAATGTCGTCAATTGATATTGGCCTTGCAGGTAAGCGCTGTTTGGAAATAATGTCAATAAAAAGACAAGGACTTTAATAATAAAATTTTTCATGATACATCTCCTAATAAGTTATTTTAAATTGAAAACCATTTTCGTTATCGCCGTAATGGGAACATGAAGTATCACATGTGTTGGTATAATATCGGCATGGATTTGAACAGCAGGTCCAAGAGCAGGTGCAAAGTGTCGGATGGTCACAACTGCACTTGTGTGTGGTGTGATTGACTGCCCTCGTTTTATACGCTGTCGGAAGCATAGTTACTTTTTCTCGATTGGGATAGGATGGATCGTCCCACGCTATGTAAAACGGTTTCATGAGTTTATGATAGTTACTACCGGTAAAGCGTACATCCAAATCTACATCTATCCAATCTACATTGGGGAATTGAATAGCTGGTGTAAACGAGCATACCCACCAGTTCGTTTGATGGAAATCATTTAACGTTAATGGTATAAATCCCAGCTCATTATACTTAATAACCATATGAACATGCAATGTAAGCGATTCTTCAATTATATAGAAATTATTTTCGGCATTGTCTTCATTTCCGGTATAATAAATCCCAATTTCCGCTCCCGCGCCAAGGTTCCAATAGTCACCTTTCCATAACCATATTGCATAATACTTTTTATTACTTCCTGTTCCTTCTTCAAATTTATATCTTATTCGCTCTATTGGTCCGCCAAGGCTGAAGAAGAAGTCGTACAACTCGTCGTACCCAACTTGACTTTGCCACATTGGCTTCGCGACCAAGGAGATTATTTGCAAAACCCCTGAAAACTATGAACGCGAATGATAGGCGATTGTGTGCGCAGAAAGCTTCGACCATGCGTTTGCTCGTGCAAGCTCGCTTGTCTACAAAGGCTTTACAACTATATTCACAAGCTTGCCCTTAACATAAATTTCTTTAACAATGCTCATGCCCTCTAAAGCCCGGGCTACGTTTTCCTGTGCCTTGGCTTGCGATATGGCAAGCTCGGCTTCTATATCCATGGGTACGACAAGCTTTGCTCTGACTTTTCCGTTTATCTGCGCGACTATCTCAACGGTATCCTCTTTGCACTTTTCTTCGTCGTACGCAGGCCATTTTTGTGCGGTGACCACTCCGCCGAAGCGCATTTTTTCCCACGCTTCCTCGGTTACATGGGGGGCGAAGGGGTTGAGCAGAACAAGCAGCGTTTTATATTCACCCTGCGTTACCTTGTCTGTTTCGTAAATCCGGTTGATCAAGGTCATCATTGCGGCAATTGCGGTATTGCCCTTGAGGTTGTCCACATCCTCGGTCACTTTTTTAATGGTTTGGTGCATAACCGTTTCCAGTTCCGGGCGATACTTTTCGCCGCCTACACAAATTTCCATCAATGACCATACGCGGTCAACAAAGCGTTTACAGCCTTTGATGCTGGAGGAGTTCCACGGGGCGGCTTTTTCAAAGTCGCCGATGAACATTTCATAAAGGCGCATGGTATCCGCACCGTATTCATGAACGATATCGTCGGGGTTGATTACATTGCCCCTGGATTTGGACATTTTTTCGCCGTTTTCCCCCAGTATCATGCCATGGCTCGTGCGCTTTAGATAGGGTTCACTTGTTGGCACAACACCGATATCGAAAAGGAATTTGTGCCAAAAACGGCTGTACAGTAAATGTAGGGTGGTATGTTCCATGCCGCCATTGTACCAGTTGACGGGGGTCCAATACGCCAAGGCTTCCTTTGAGGCGATAGCCTTGTCGTTGAATGGGTCGCAGTAACGCAAAAAATACCAGGAGGAACCGGCCCAGTTGGGCATGGTGTCGGTCTCGCGCTTCGCGGGGCCGCCACAGGCGGGGCAAACAGTGTTTACCCAATCGGTCAAGTGTGCCAAGGGGGACTCCCCGCTGTCGGTGGGTTCATAATTTTCAACATAAGGCAACTCAAGGGGCAGTTGATCCTCGGGGATGGGTACATAACCGCATTTGTCACAGTGAACGATTGGAATGGGCTCGCCCCAGTAGTGCTGGCGTGAAAAAATCCAGTCGCGTAGTTTGAAGTTGACTTTTGCGTGCCCTTTGCCCTGTTCGTCAAGCCATTTGGTGATGGCGGCCTTGCCGTCTTCCACACTCATGCCTGTCAAAAAGCCGGAGTTTACCATAACACCCGTTTCACAATCGAGATAGGCTTCTTGTTCTATATCGCCGCCTTTTACGACCTCTATGATAGGGAGATCAAATTTACGGGCAAATTCCCAGTCCCTTGTGTCGTGCCCCGGCACCGCCATAATGGCACCCGTACCATAGGAAACA
>CAYYBV010000168.1:3685-4583 GCA_964469675.1 uncultured Verrucomicrobiota bacterium | reverse complement strand
GCACTTGTATTTTCTTCAAATACACCAAGGGCACGCAGGTCAGGATCTTTTGACGCTGTGCTTGCCCGGACCAAGCGTTTTTTTTCTTGAGTCAGAACAATCAAAACCGATTGCCAGCGGGTCATTGGGGAAGAGACGGATCTTAAGGTTCTGGCGTTTCCCGCTCCTGTTCAAAGTCAGGTGCATGCTTGTACCGTCCCAGCGCAGATCAGGATTTTCCGGCGGTGTTCCGGCAACCGGCAGGACTTCCAGCAGGGTAACCAGGGCGGCGCGGGCCTGGTGTCCGCTCTCCAGGATCAGAACCGGGAATTGCTGTGTCACCGTTCCGTTTACACCGGAGAACGGCTGGACCTCGGAGCGGGGTGTCCAGTCGGTTGTGCCACGGGCGGTCAGACGCAGCGCGAAAGCCTTGCCGCGCGCCAACCAGGATAAACCTTCGGCGACAAACGGGAAATCGGAATGGAACCGCGCCTCGACGGCCAGCGGCTGGTCGGCTTCAATTTCGTCAATCACCACCCAGGTCATGGGCCGGAGATAAATTATTTTACGCAATAACCGGCGGAGCTTAAGTCCGGTTGGATAGGCCGGCGCCAGGTCGCCAATCACATACTCGCAATCATGCTCGACCTGGTTGGCCAGGATGCGCGCCCCGCGCGGATTACGGCGCAAGTCCAGGCTCTCAAACCATGCGCCGCCTTCCCCGGTCTGGCCCTGGCCATCCAGGCGCAAGGTGTTGCCGTACTCGGTCAGCTTGCGGAAATAGCCGTCGCCCGAAAGGAGGTAATCACCGCCGGCAATCAGGTAGAGCGTGCCGTTGTTGGCCTGCATATGCCCGCCGCCGATTTCACCGGTGTAGCGGCCCAGGGCGTAATGGCCGAAATGCGGGCCGCAGCGGAAA
>CAYYBV010000168.1:1197-3675 GCA_964469675.1 uncultured Verrucomicrobiota bacterium | reverse complement strand
CCGCGCCGGTCTTCCATCCGGACCGCTGGTAAACCAGGCCCTTGTCCGCAAAATGATGCGAGAGCGGCAGATGGTCCGGCGGTTGCGCCGGCACGGTCGGATCATAATGGGTCAGGTTCATGAAAGCCCCGTTGATTATGGGTCGGGCGGTTCCGGCGAGCAGGCATTGGTCGGCGAGCCACTGGGCCATCGGGTCGCGATAATAGCCGGCCAGCACCCGCAGGTGGGAGTCGGGGCCATGCAGATTGCGTCGCTGGGCGTCGCCGAAATTGATCAGATGGGCCTTGGGCGTCCACGCATCGCGGGAGATGCTTGAATGCAGGTAGAACATCGGTATGTTGCGCAGATAAGCACAATCCTTGAATAAATCAACGCCCATCAAATCCTTGATCAGCACCAGGGTCTGGATAAAGAAATCGTTGTAATACTGGCCGTAGTCAATGCCCTCCTGCGAGGCGCCGTCAGCGCCCAGCGCGCCGGCCATCAGCCTGCTTTTTTCGACACATAATATCAGCCAGCGGCTGATGCCGGGTTTCTCGCCATATAGGGCGCCGGCAGCGGCGGTCAGCCCCAGCATATCGGTTGGCAGGTGGTTGCAGGTAAAAATGCTGAAGGTCCAGCGTTTTAAAAGGGCGGCTTCCTCGAAAGTATGGGCGCCATGGGCGTACAAGCGGTCCGCCACTTCGATACGTTCGGGTTCCGTCAGTGAGTTGTGCAGCCAATCGTAGGCCAGCGCCATGCCGCCCAGTAAATGGGCCGCTGACATTTGTTCCTTCACCTTGGCGGAGGAACGGATCATGGCCAGGGCCCTGTCGCGATAGCGCTGTTCATCCGTCAGCAGGAAAATGAGCGCCAGGAAGGGGATTGCGCAAGCCGGCTCGCGGTGGTCGCTGGTTTGCCAGTCCGGCAGAACCGGATTCATCAGCAAGTCGGCTTCCTTGCGAATCTGGCGTAAAAAGCCGTCATAAGGCGCGGTGGCGATGGCGGAGCGCAGGAAAGCCAGCCGCGCGGGGGTCAGTAAAAGACGGGGCCGCTGGTTAACCAATCCCATTTCCAGGGGTGTGGCCGAATCAATGAGATCCTCGATCATGGCGGTGCCTTTCCGGTAATTGATTTTATGGGGATTAACATGTTGCCAGAAAACGAAGCATAATTTGCCATATCCATGCTTAACGCAAGCAAAATTTGTCGGGCGCAACGGGGGCCGGTTGCGCTGATTTTAGGTTTGCCTGTTTTGCCGGGCTGTGGCAAATTGCTTTTCACCCGGCCGGGTCCGGCGGTGCGGCTGCTTGGTGTTGCAATGAAGTGGGTCGGCCTGTGTTGGCTGGAGCGTGTGGGTTAAAATGAAAAACCGATTTTATGCCTGCTTGGTTGCAATGGCTGGATTTGGTTTGGCAGTCTGTTTGGCCGGATGCGTATCGGCGCCGGCGCCGAGCGATGCGACCACGCCGTGGGCGCCTCCATCCCGGGCCCAGGATGCGGGCACAACCTGGAAAGATATCCGCGCCCAGCAATCGGATTTTACAAATGACCAGTCATTGGCCGAGGTGCTGGATGTTGCCCTGCGGAACAATCCGGCCAGTCGCAAGACTTGGAGCGACGCCCGGGCGGCGTCCGCGCAGGTGGAGCAGGCCAAGGGCTATTTTCTGCCGACCGTGGTCGGCACGGCCGGCGCCGCTCGCCAGCGGACCACGGCGGAACCGGACGGTTTCGACCTGGACTACCTGAAATATGGCCCCGGACTTCAGCTCAATTATCTGGTCATCAATTTCGGCGGCGGCCGCAAAGCGGCCGTGGAGCAGGCATTGCAGACCGTGTATGCCGCGAATTATCTTTTTAACCGTTCCATCCAGGATGTCCTGCTGGCCGTGGAGACGGCCTACTATGGATTGGTCAGCGCCGAGGCCGGCATTGTGGCGGCCGAGGCGAATGTGAAAGATGCCCAAACGGCGCTTGAAACGGCCCAGGCGCGCAAAGCTGCCGGCGTAGGGACCGACTTGGAAGTGCTCCAGGCCCAGGCGGGCTACGACCAGTCGCGTTACGGCCTGGTCAATGCCAAGGGTCAGTTCAAGATTGCGCGGGGCGCGCTGGCCCAGGCGATGGGCATCCCGGCCGATATAACCGTCCAGGTAATGGCGCCGACCAACACGGTGCCCGCGGCGGTTACATCGCAGGATATGCGGCAAATGATTGACGATGCCCTTAACCGGCGGCCGGATATTGCCGCGCTGCGCGCAACGCTGGCGGCCAAGCAGGCCGCCATCCGGGTGGCGGGCGCAAACCTCTGGCCTTCGCTTTACGTCAATGGTAATGTCAGCCGTGATTATTACAACACCATGACCGGCACGGATTTTCAGGATAATGACTGGTCTTACGGCGCCGGCGCCACGCTCCAATGGACCTTGTTCGATGGCTTCCAGACCTTGAGCGCCAAGCGCGCCGCGGCGGCGCAGGCGGATTCCGCCCGGGCGCAACTCC
>CAYYBV010000168.1:0-1187 GCA_964469675.1 uncultured Verrucomicrobiota bacterium | reverse complement strand
GCGCCGATGTCTGGACCAAGTATTACAACTATGAAACCGCCCTGGAGCGGCATACAGTCAGCATTGCCTATCTTAAAAGCGCCTCGGCTTCCTACGACCTGGCGCTGGATAGTTACAAGAACGGACTCAGCAACATCATTGACCTTTTGAATGCCGAAAGCAAGCTGGCCCAGGCGCGCACACAGTATGTGTCCGCCCGGCAGGACACGTTCACCGCCCTGGCCAACCTTGCTTATGCCACCGGCTGCCTGGAAAAGGGCGGTGCGGCCCAGGCCGAAGAATTTTTATTAAAACCCGCCCGGAAGGATCAAATATGAACCGATATCTGCGTTTGGCCGTCATGTTCATTGCCCTCAGTGCGCTGGCCCTGGTGTTGGGGGCCTGTTCAAAGGGCCGGCATGGCCCACCGCAATTTCCGCCCACCGCGGTGCAAACGGCGCTGGCCGAGAAAATGGATGTGCCGGTGGTTTTCAATGCTTTCGGAAATACGAAAGACCAGGTGAGCGTGGACGTTGTCCCGCAGGTTTCGGGGATGCTCGTTCAAACTTTTATCCTGGATGGGGCCATTGTGACCAACGGCCAGCCCCTGTTTATGGTTGACCCCAGCGATTATGCCATCCGGGTCCGCCAGGCCGACGGCCTGGTGATCGCCGACCGGGCCAACCTGGAATTGAGCCGCCTGACGCTGGAACGCAACCGTCCGCTGCTGGCGAAGAACATGATTTCGGCGGAAACGTTTGACACGCTTAAAACCAAGTTGGATGCCGCCACGGCCCAGCTCCAGATTGACGAGGCGGCCCGCGACCAGGCCCGGTTGGATCTCTCGCGCTGCATGGTTACTTCGTCGGTCAACGGGGTGTGTTCCAAGCGCTTCCTGGATAACGGCAACCTGGTCATAGCCAACCAGACCAAGCTGACCAATGTCCGCAGTTACGACCCCCTTTTTGTGGAATTATCCGTTTCCGAACAATACCTGGCCGCGTTGCGCCGGGAAATGGCGGCCGGGCAAGTGCGGGTCGAAGTCACCCCGCGGGGCGACACGAACAGCTATGCCGGCGCGCTGGTTTTCCTGGACAATGCGGTGGATCGTCAAACCGGCACGATCCTTTTGCGCGCCCTGGTGCCCAACCCGCAGCTCAAGCTCTGGGCATGGCAGTTTGTCGAGGTGCGCATTCTGGCCGGGATCG
>CAYYBV010000167.1:4039-4598 GCA_964469675.1 uncultured Verrucomicrobiota bacterium | reverse complement strand
CCCGCGTAACCTGCCTGATCTCCATCGTGGCCGGATTCATGACAAAAATCTGGTAACTGCCCCCGACATAACTGCAATAGGCGATATACCCGTTCGCGCCCCAGTCAGGATCCACGTTCTGCGAGCCACGACTGGTAAGCCGACGGGGCTCACCGCCGGAGTGATCCATAACATAAAGCTGCGGTGTTCCTGAACGGTCCGAAACAAAGACAATCTGGCTCCCATCCGGCGACCAGGCCGGACTGGCCTCGGCCGCGCGGCGGGTGCTTGTCAGGCGCGTGAGACCACCACCCGCCAGGTTTTTGACATAAAGATCCGGGTTACCGTCTTTAGAAAGAATCAGCGCCACCGCGCTCCCATCCGGCGAAAAGGCCGCGCTGGAATTCAGGCCAGGATAATTGGCAATGCACTTGCGATCGCCCGTATTTAGAACCACCAGATAGACGTCGGGAAACCGCGAACGAAACGAGGTATATACAAAGCGGCTGCCATCCGGCGACCATTTCGGAGCCATGCTTATCGTCTTATCACGGGTTAATTGCCGGAGATTCCGCCCATC
>CAYYBV010000167.1:0-4029 GCA_964469675.1 uncultured Verrucomicrobiota bacterium | reverse complement strand
CGCATAGATAGACTTCCTTGGCGCCGGTGCGGTTCCCGATCAGGAGGATACGTGTGGCGGCCATGCCTTTCCGTCCGGTAAGCGCCATAACAATATCATCGGCCACTTTATGGGCCAGCTGGTTGGCTTCGCGGTTGGATGTTTTGTAAGTCTTGCCTAGTAATTTTTCGCGAGTGGCCACATTATAGGCGTCACAACCGACCTCCAGACTGGTACCGGCAAGCAGCGCCGATCCCATCAATGTAAATTCAGCATGCCCGGCACCGACCAGGCTGAACCAGCCGGACGCTTTCAAATCCGCTTCCAGCGTCTGCCTGAATTCGGCCGGAACGCCACCGGACTGACCAACGAACTGTGAGATATCCAGGGAGGCAACCTCACTCATGCCCTTTTTTACCCGCACTTGAGCCAGCGCCACGGATAGAACACTGAAAAACATCAAAATTGAAACCAATTTCAATCGTCGCATAAGCCCAAAGTCCTTTCTGTACCAAAGCCCAAAAGCGGCACTATATCCGGATGCTCGCACAATGCAAGATTTCAGTTATCTTATGCCCGGCGAGCGTAACGCCGGCGTTTGCGGTATTCACCGGCCCCGTAATAATACTTACCGATGAAACCATGCCGCAAGCGGTAGAGCAAAAAATAGGCCCAGCGGCTGTGCCGGTTGAAGATGTTATCCAGGCCCAAGTGCGTTACAAAGCCGATAAAGAGGCCCAGCGCGAGTGGTTGCCGGACTTCCGGCACGCACAACATAAGGGCCAGCCAGATCAAGGCAAACTCCCAAGCATGCAGCAGCACAAGTATGTTTTCCAAGGCATCAAATTCAAATGTCGTCAAAAAGCGCGAAATTTTAAAAGGGCGCCGGCGATTGTATAAAAAATCAATAATGTGATCCAAATCAAGGAAGACGCCTGCCAGGAAGCAAGCCAGGGTGGCGGATAACGAACGCAACCACCACCAAACCAGGGCGCTGATAATGACCGAAGCAAGCACATGTTTCGAAAGCCGCATAATGGTGGGCAATTTATCAGTTCCCTGGTTCTAACGCAAGCATTGGCCAGCACCGCAAGACAATTGCAAATCATCGCCGCATATGGATTGCCCGATTTTTCATATTTATTAATATTGATGCCAAATATCTTTTTTGCCATAATCAGCCACATAAACTATTAGTGATCATCAGAGATAATTGAGGCTTTTCCCCGGAGGGCAAGAAACCGATGCAATCAACGATAAAACCGGGCCGGTACGCATGGCTCCTGGCCGGGGCATTGCTTTGCGCGGCAGCAACTGGCAGCGCGCAGGAGCCGATCGAATCAGGTCAATATAAAAGCGGAAGCTTGGAAACCAACCCGGCCACCCATGTCTTTTGCTTCGCGGCCGTTTCTAACGACACCGTGATCGTCCGGGTGGCGGAAGCGGATGCGATCAAGCAGGATGTGCCCGATGTCGAAATTTACTATCGAGCCACCACCAACCTGCAGGCTTTTTCCAGCAATAAGATTACCAGCGCTGACTTGCGGCTGAGCATCACCAATAACGGGTGGTTCGATGTGTATTGCACCCGGCCCGCCAGCCTGCTCACCTACTCAAACGCTTTAGACTACAGCATTTCCATGGTACGCATGCCATACATGCCGCCGTCATATGGCGACCTGGATGTCGGTGATATCTATAACGGCGAATACCTTTCTGGCACCATTAACGTGGGCGCCGACCTGGACGTGGCCACGATTGCCGTATCCAACCGCTGCACTGTCCAGGTTCGCATGGGTCAACAGGATATCGCTCTGGTTCCCTATATCCAGATTTATGACCCTAACGGCAACTTGGTGAGCACAAACAGTCCACCGCCGATGGATTACTGCGCCGAGCTCACAGCCACTTTGACCAATGTGGGCATTTACACGGTGGTCTGCAACGATTACTACAACGGCATCGGCCAATACGCGATCTCAATGATCAAGATCCCCGGCACGCTCTGGGCAACCGATACCGACCTGGGGGTCATCGTCAGCGGCGAAACCAAAACCGGGACGATCAATGTGCCGGGCGACCTGGATGCGGCATTTTTCAGCGCCAGGAGCAATGACGTTGTGCTCCTCACCATGACCGAGGTGAATTCTGACGTCAACCCGGTCATTGAGCTTTACGACCCGCAAGGCACACACCTGGACACGGGTATCGATCCGTTAAAGATATCCGCCGTGATCAGTAATACACTGACAACCAATGGCACCTTCACGGTCATCTGCAAGGATGCCCACGACCGCAAACAGAATATTCACTATACCCTGACAATGAGTTTTCTGGCCGGCCCGAGTTTAAGTAATATGCCGGCGGCACCCACCGAATTGTCTGCCACGGATGGCAATTATTCCAATCTTATCGTCGTTACCTGGCAGCCAGCCGCCGATGCCAACGGCTACGACCTGTGGCGCAGTTACGGCACCAACGAAACGGTACAGATCTGCACCAATCTGACCAGCACCGCCTATCAGGATGAAGCCGTCACGGCTGGCTTGACATATTATTACAAGGCCAAATCCAGGAATGCTTATGGCGTCAGCACCAATTTTAGCAACACCGATGCCGGCTATTGCGGCAACAGCAACTCGACATCCGCCGCGCGCTACGCGCTGCTGATCGGCCTGGATAACTATGACCCCGCCTATGTCGCTTCGCCTTTGAACTGCTGCACCAATGACGCCAACGGCATGCGTAATGTCTTGATGCTCGGCGATCCATCCAACCGCTGGAACTCCACCAACCTGACCTTGCTGACGGATCGCCAAGCCACAAAGGTTACGATTCAAAACGCGCTGCATAATTTGGCCAGCGTCAGCAGCGCCGGCGATCTGGTCGTTTACTTTCAATCCAGCCATGGCGGCTCATCCGGGGGCTACAACACATACATTTGCACTTACGATGCTAATTTTACGGACGCCGAATTGGCCGCCGATCTGGCGCTTTTCCGGACGGATACCAAGGTGATCATTATTCTGGACACCTGTTACTCCGGCGGCATGTTTAAATTGGATGGCACCCCGGCAGTAGAATGGCGCTTTGCCGAACGGGTCATGGAGCACTATCTAAATATCCAGCAGGCCCGGTTCAAAAGCTTGGGTAAGGCCGCACCAAAAACATTGGGCCAGAACATTGCCTTCATGACCGCCTGCGATTACGACGAGTACAGTTACGAGAGTGATTATTACGGGCGATATACCGGCTACCTGCTCGAGGGTTGCACAGTCTCCGCGGTAGATACCAATCAAGACGGCCAATATAGCTTCCTGGAGCTGCATGCCTATGCAGCGACCAAGGCCGCGGCCGAAAGCCCCACCCAGCACGCCCAGGATTATAACCCCGCCCAGCTTAATGACACCATTGCCCGCGCAGTCGGCACAAATGTGGTGACCAACCCCCATCTGATTTACAATGATTTTGATGGCGATGGCGCCTCGGATTTAGCCACTTTCAATCCGGCCACCGGACACTGGCGGATCGGATCGCTCAAGCGCTGGATGCTGCTGGCATATGATAATTTTATCTGGGGTGGATCTGGCTTTAAACCTCTGGAAGGTGATTACGATGGCGATCGGTCCTCGGACGCCAACATTTATAACGAACAAACCGGCGAATGGCGCAGTGCTTCGCTGAAACGTTTTGCTGTGATTGTGCCCTCGGCATTTTTTGGCGGTCCCGGCAAAACCCCCGTCAGCGGCGACTATGACGGCGACAAGATTTCGGATGCCGCTCTTTATCAACAGCCGGATGGTTACTGGTATATTGCCACCTTGACCGGCACCCAACCTGTCTGGGGCACCAGCTATACCGGCACTGGGTTCATCCCGGTTTCCGGCGACTATGACGGCGACAAGATCAACGACCTGGCCATGTATAATCCCAAAACCTACTATTGGTATATTACCTCACTGACCAAAGGCATCATTATCTGGGGAATTTACTATGGTGGCGCAAATACCATTCCTGTTGCCGGTGATTATGACGGCGACGGCTACTCCG
>CAYYBV010000166.1:0-4608 GCA_964469675.1 uncultured Verrucomicrobiota bacterium | reverse complement strand
ATCATTGCCGATGTCCAGGCCAAGGAATCCAAAAATAAAGTCGTCCGGCAACAGCTCTCTGCGCGTATGCCGTTGCAACCATTTCAGCCGCTCCAGCCCGGCCAATCGGCCATGGCGCAGACAATGGTTTCGGATGTAAGCGCGTCGGCCCTGGACCGGGGGTTGATCCAGAGCAAGGTTAAAATGGTGGCGGATGACCGCATCAATTCGCTGATTGTGATTACCCGTCCGGAGCAATTATCGTTTTTTACCAATATTATCGCCGCCTTGGATAAAAAGGTGGAGCCGGAAGTCAGCATCAAGGTGTTTTCGCTGGAATATGCCGATTCCAAGGATGTGGTCGCGGTGCTTAATAACCTTCTCGGAGGATCGTCATCCAAAACCGCCGCCACCGGCACGCCGGCGAGTTCAACCACCCAGCCCACGGCCAAGCCCTCGTCAACTTTTGGGCTGCCGACGGCCTCGCTGTCCTCGGCGAATTCCAAGAAAAACGCCAGCACGGGGGCCGCCGGCGAAATTCAACTTACCGGAAAACTTTCCTCCGAAGTCAAAATCATTGCCGATACCCGCATTAATTCGCTCCTGGTCTTGGCCAGCCGATCGGACATGGTCATTATCGAGGACGTCTTGCGGCAGGTTGACATCATGCTGTCGCAGGTGCTGATCGAAGTGGTGATTGTTGAGATTGCGTTGGGCGATAAGATCAAGGTCGGCATTGACTGGCTCCAGCGTTCCATGATCGCCTACAATGCCAAGCAAGGTGGAGGCAACCGGGCTTTTCTTGGCTTTGGCGGCGCCAGCCGCTCCGGGACGGATGCGATTCTCAAGGACGGATCTTCCATCAATGCGATTGGGGATTTGCCAGCCAGCGCTGGTTCGGGCCTGACCTATTATTTGAAATTTTTTGACTATAACATTGATGCCGTCATCAATATGCTCGCATCAGCTTCGGAGGCCAAGATCCTCTCCACGCCGATTATTCTGACCACCGATAACAAGGAAGCCAAGATTATGGTTGGCGAAAAGCGCCCCGTGATGACCGGTTCCAGCATTTATAGCGGCCAGCAGTCGTCTACCTACCAGTATGTTGATATTGGCATCCAGCTGGAAGTTACCCCGCGCATCAACAAGAAGGGGTTTGTCATCATGGATATTAAGCAGAAGATCGACAACAAGGGTGATGATGTTGTCATCGATGGCAACAAGGTGCCGGTCATCACGACCCGTGATTTCACGGCCTCTGTGTCGGTTAACGATGGGCGTACGATTGTGATTGGCGGAATTGTGTCATCCGATGTCAACAAGAGCCGGAGCAAGATTCCCTTCCTGGGTGATATTCCATTCCTGGGTGTGTTGTTCCGGTCGGATGATAATGAAACCATCCGGCGCGAACTGATAGTGCTTATGACGCCCTACGTGTTGAACACGCCGGAAAAAGCCTATGCCGAAACCGCGCGCCGCCATGGCTATATCGGGGAAGCCTCCAATTTATGGACCAAAGGCTGGTCGGACAGCACCCTGGCGGGTACGAGTGCCAAGCAACAGAAGGAAATAAAGAAACAACAAGATGCGCGCGAGCGCGATCAGAAGCCGCCGGGCGCATCCTCTTATAAATCCCGCGAAGTTGACGTTATGCCGACGCATCCAGAGGGTGAGGGCAAGCCATCTCCGGCGAAAACGGAGCAGCCGATATCGCCGACTTTCACGCCGGCGAGTTCGTCAGCCACCAAATCCACCAAAGGCGTGCCGGCCAAGTAGCGCCGGTGGATTGCCTGGAAATTTAAGTCTTGCGGTTTTGCCGTTGCCTGCTATGTCTATGCAAGTCCTGTCGCGGTAAAGAACAAACCTCTAATTAATTTTATGGTGCTGATCCGAAAAATCTGTCCGCGTGATACGCCCCAGGTCAGACAACTTGTTCACGCCATCATGGACAAGGAGTTTGCGTCCGAGCACCAGGCCGGCCGCGGCCCGGATATCGATGACCCCGTTTGCTATTACAGTGGTCCAAAAGATATTTTTCTGGTGGCTGAAAAAGATGGGGTCATTATCGGTACCGTGGCCATCAAGGAAGATTCGTCCGATACGGCGCTGCTGCGGCGGATTTTTCTGAACAAGGCTTTTCGGGGTCAGGGTTACGGCGAGAAGCTGCTGCAAAAAGCCATGGCGTTTTGTTTTGAACAGAACTACCAGAACGTAACCTTCCGTGGCACCGCCACGATGCAGGCCGCCCTGCAGCTTTGTTTAAAAAATGGGTTTAAGGAGACGGACGCGGCCGAAATGAACGCGTTCAAGATGCGCGTTCTGACCAAGCGCCTGAAGCCGCCCGCGGGATGCTCTGACCGCAGGCCGTAGCCTGTAGGTATTCCATTAGCATTCCACAGTTGCTCAGACCGTAGGCTGAGGACCGTGGACTGTAGGATCGTGCCATAGGCAGGCCCGCCTCCCGTCGTCGCGAAAGCTACGGCTGGTAAGCTGGCGGGGAACAAGCGATAATCAGGCAAACACCAAAACCATAGTTCCGGCTTGGTGTATTTGCATTTCGCCTGTTTGAGCCTACGGACTACAGTCTACAGCCCTCGGCGATCCCTGTCGGGCGCCGTTAATTCGTCTGTGACAGTTTTTTTAGTTCATCCCGCAGGGCGGCGGCATCTTCGTAGCGCTCTTCGGCTACGGCCTTGGCCAGTTTTTGCTTCAGAGCTTCCAGTGGCGCTAAACGCTGGCCTGGCGGCGCCGCGTTCGCTTTGCCTGCGGCCGTTTCATCGGGGATAACGCCCGCCGTATCCATGACCTCTTCTGCAACGTAAATGGGGGCCGCAAAGCGCAGAGCCAAGGCGATTGCATCGCTGGGGCGTGCGTCGATTTCTGATTCGGTTCCGTTCCATTCCAAAATCAGTTTGGCAAAAAACGTGTTTTCATGCAGGGCGCATATTTCCACCCGCTTCATGCGGCACTCCAGATTGTCCATGATGGTTTTTAGCAGGTCATGGGTCAAGGGGCGTGGCGCCACCACGCGATCCAGGTGCAGGGCGATGGCCTGGGCCTCCGTGGCGCCGATGAAAATTGGCAGGGTGCGTTTGTTGCCTTCGGTCTTGC
The DNA here is from genome assembly GCA_964469675.1 of uncultured Verrucomicrobiota bacterium. GTDB lineage: Bacteria > Verrucomicrobiota > Kiritimatiellia > JAAZAB01 > JAAZAB01 > VSJD01. The sequence continues at coordinate 1,515 of CAYYBV010000166.1, read as the reverse complement.
CGCGCAGGAAGATCACGAACCCCATGTTTGAAAGCGATATGTTTATGATGTTGACCGGAATCATAAAAACGCCACCTTTCTTTTTTAAGCATAGCATGCCGGCGCATTCAAGGCAAGCCGGCGCCCGGCGTGTCTGGTTTCATTAAGACGGTCATGCGTTCTTTCAGCATGGCCAGACCCTGGCGCTCCAGTGCCGAAATGACCAGGGCCCCGGGATGCGCTTGCTGGAGACTGGCCAGGCGTGCGGCCGCCTCCGGGCGGTCGGCCTTGTTAAGCAGGAGCAGGGACGCAATATGATCGGCCCGCATCTCCTGTAGCGTGGCTTTTACGACTTGAATTTGTTCCTGCACATATTGATGGCTGGCGTCCGCCACGATCAGCAGCAGGTCGGCCGCGCCGATTTCTTCCAGCGTCGAGCGGAACGAGGCCACCAGTCCATGGGGCAAATGCCGGATGAATCCAACGGTATCCGTGAGCATGACCTGGCGCCGGTCAGGCAGGCAGACCCGCCGGCTCTTGGTGTCCAGCGTGGCAAAAAGACGGTCGTCCACGTAGGCCTCGGCGGAAGTCAGCGCGTTCAGCAGGGTGGATTTGCCCGCGTTGGTGTAGCCTACCAGGCAGGCCACGGGCCACGCTCGCCGGTCGCGGGTCAATGCGCGCCGCTTTTGGATGTCCTTGAGCTTGCGTTTCAGGATCGTGATGCGCGCCACGATTGGCGCGCGGTGCAATTGAAAGGGGCTTTCGCCTGGACCGCGCATGCCGATGCCACCCGAAAAACGGGCCTGTTTGACCGAGACCGGAATGCGCGAGGCCAGGTATTGCAGTTGCGCCAGTTCGACCTGGATCTGGGCCTCTGCCGTGTGCGCGCGCCGCGCAAAAATTTGCAGAATCAGCTCCGTGCGATCGATGACCTTGATGCCGACAGCCAGGTCGAGATTATTGACTTGGACGGGAGAAAGCTCGTTGTCAAAAATCAGCAGATTGGCTTTGGTTTCGCGGCCGGCCAACTGGATTTCAGCCAATTTGCCCTGACCGAAGAAAAACGCGGCGTCCGGATGGTTGCGGCGCTGGGTGATACTGCCTAATACGATTGCCCCGGCGGTATCGGCCAACCGTTCCAGTTCGGCCAGTGAATCAGCCGCTTCTTCCCGCGATTGGTGGCCATGGATCAGCTGGATAAGCAGGGCGCGTTCGCCAGGCCTGGCGGATTGTGTTTTCATGATCAAATGCCAATGCGCGCTATGTGGTTATGCCCGCAACTCAATTTGATGTTTATTGCCGTGAAGTGTGATCGAATTCGGTTTGCAAAAGGTGGCGGCGATCTTGGGTCGTCTACGGGTTTGCTCCGCTCGCATGGACACGAGTCCGATGCTTCGTGTAGCGCACCCGCATCCAGTCCAAGCTTGCCTTGCTTTTGCAAAGTCCGCTCCCGCCGTCGCCAAAAGCTATGGCGGGCCGGCCGCGGACACCCGAATTCGACACACGGTTGCATCGGGCTCCGTGCCACGCGCCGCC
>CAYYBV010000165.1:0-4676 GCA_964469675.1 uncultured Verrucomicrobiota bacterium | reverse complement strand
GCGCTGGCCGATCAGGCGTCCGTCACGATCTACTATGCCAAGTTCAACGAAGAGTTGGACAAGAAACGCGTGCTCGACGACGACTTGCGCGTGGCCCGTCGGATTCAAATGGCACTATTGCCCAAGGAAATTCCTCGGACGCCAGGTTTGGAAACAGCAGCATTCAGTGTGCCGGCCCGTGAGATCGGCGGCGATTTTTACGATTTCATTGTCATTGACGACGAGCATGTCGGCTTGACCATTGCCGACGTATCCGGCAAGGGGGTTACGGGTGCTATCCTGATGTCCATCTGTCGCAGTGTGTTCCGGGCTCATGCCCCCGGCTGCCTTAGTCCGGCGACCGTGCTCAAGGCCATCAATCGTGTTATTTTTGGTGACATCAACGAGGATATGTTTATCAGCATGCTCTATTGCATTTTGAATACCAGGACCGCGGAAATCACCCTGGCCTGTGCCGGGCACCCTCGCCCTTTGTTGCTTTCGGCCGATGGGCATTCTGTTCCTGTGGAAGCCGCTGGGGTCGCCATAGGCCTGGTGGATGCCGATGTGTTCGATCGCCGCCTTCAAGAAACCGTGGTTAAGCTTCAGCCGGGCGATCTGTGGGTTCTGTTCACGGATGGTATTACCGAGGCCATGAACGCGCAGAGACAGGAATGGGGCCTGGTTAATCTGCAACGCGCGGTTTTTGCCGGTGCCCGCGCTGTGAGTGCGGCGCGCGCCGCGCCGGCAACCAGTTTGCCGCACGTTGTGCGGAGCAGCGGAAATGTTCCGCCCAAGGCCGGGGGCGCTGCGGGCATCGTTGCCCACGTGCGACAAGAGCTATTGGCATTTGCCGGGGATGTGGCACAATACGATGACATGACATTAGTTGTTGTAAGCCGATTGCGGAGTTGACCAGTATGAGTAAGAACAAAGAAAAACCTTGGTCGCCTACGGCGCCGCCAGAGGCGGGTAAACATCATTCCAGCAAGGATGGGGATAACGCTAACCACACGGATGGCCACGCTTCCGGGGGTGAAAACAGGAAAGCAGACCATGCTGGGCCCGAGCATTCCAAATGTCCGGCGCCAGATCAAGCGGCGGCCGGTGCCGGAATGCCGCCAGCTGCCGCTGCCAGCCAGGTTGAAAAAGTTGCTCAATTCCAGGATCGTTTGTTGCGGCTCCAGGCGGACTTCGACAATTTTCGCAAGCGAACCCTGCGTGAGAAAAACGAATTGTTTGAAAGCGCCAACCAGGAACTGATGCTGGAAATTCTGCCGGTGCTCGACCATCTGCAGCTGGCTATCAAAGCGGCCATTACCCATCAGGCGGATCAGGCCTTCCGTGATGGTTTGACCCTGATTTTTGACCAGCTTATGGGGGCGTTATCCAAATTCGGTCTTAATCCCATCAAAACTGAAAAACAGTGCTTTGATCATAATCTTTTTGAGGCAGTCAATACTATGCCATCTGTGACGGAACCGGAAGGAATGGTCCTGACCTTGGTCCGGAGTGGATACATGCTCAATAATAAACTGCTCCGTCCTGCGCAAGTAGTTGTGTCCAGCGGCCCGCCGCAGGCAGAGAAAGCCGAGCCTCGATGTCAGGCGCCGGATGCCGGCCAGGAGAAGCTAAATGACAAAATTAAGAAAACGGCCGATGAAAAATAGTGAGCCAAACCAGCAACGGTTACGTCCGGGTGCAACGACTCATCGGTTGCAGATTCTTGGCGAATTAGCAAAACATTAACCGGGAACAGGCCGGCCTGGGCTGCGGGTAGATCCCTTATAAAAAAGGATATAAAGTGGCAACGAAGCGCGATTACTATGAAGTGCTGAATGTTTCCCGCACGGCCAGCGAGGATGAAATCAAAAAAGCTTATCGCAAGTTGGCCTTGCAGCATCATCCGGATCGCAATGCGGGCAACAAGGCGGCCGAGGAAAAATTTAAGGAACTCTCCGAGGCCTATGAAGTGCTCAATGACCCTCAAAAACGGCGGCAATACGATCAGTTTGGCCATGCCGGCTTGAGATCCTCTTTCGGGCCGGGCGGATTTGATTTTTCCCGTGATTTTACACACGGCGCTGATCTGAGCGATATTTTCGGCGACCTGTTTGGTGGCGGCGGTGGTGGCATGTTTGATGAAATTTTCGGGCGTGCCGGCGGGCGCCGGGGCGCGTCCGATGGGGCGCGCGCAACGCGCGGCGCAGATTTGCGTTTTGATCTGGAAATTGATTTTGAAGATTCAGTTTTCGGCGCCGAGCACGAAATTACCCTGCCGATCTCAGAAGCCTGTTCCGCCTGCAGCGGAACGGGGTCGGAACCGGGTCGTAAAAAAGAAACTTGCCGGCATTGCAACGGCCACGGAGTGGTTGTAACCTCGAGCGGGTTTTTCCGTGTTCAGCAGGATTGCCCCTCCTGCGGCGGCCGTGGCGAGATTATTACGCATCCCTGTCGGGCTTGTCGCGGCACGGGGCTGGTCAAGAATCGCAAACAGTTGACGCTTAAAATTCCGGCGGGCGTGGAAACCGGGTCGCGCCTGCGCCTGGCGGGGCGTGGCGAAGGTGGCGTGCGTGGCGCTCCGGCGGGTGATCTCTATGTCGTGTTGCATGTCCGGCAGCACAGTCTTTTCCAGCGGCAAGGCAACGACCTGTTTTGCGAAGTGCCCGTGCCCCTGGATCTGGCGTTGTTAGGTGGCGAGATTCAGGTGCCGACCATTACGGGCTGGGCCAATCTTAAGCTGGCGCCCGGCACGGAAAACGGCAAGCTTTTTCGCCTGCGGGCTAAGGGCGCCCCGGGGCTTGGGTCTGAAGGCGCCGGTGACTTGCACGTGCGCATTGTTGTCGAAGTCCCCAAGAATCTCTCCGGCGAGCAACGGCGCAAGTTGCAGGAATTCATGGATACTTGCCTGGCTGACCAATACCCCTTGCGTAACCAGTTTAAAAAACAAGCCGAAGATTTTCTGAAGTGCCGCAAACAGGCGGAGAAGTGATGCGTTGTTTGATAGCGGTTTCCCAATGGTCTGCGGATGAGATTGAGCTGACGCCGGACGAATCGCATCACCTGGTCCAGGTATTGCGTGTCAAGCCCGGTGAAAGGGTTGGTCTTTTTACTGGCCAAGGTCATGTTGCCGAGGGGGTCTTCGTTGCCCTGCGCCAAAAGCTGGCGCTGGTCCAAGTTCTGTCGGCTACACGGCGTATAACGCCACCGCCCGCCGTGGCCGTGACCTTGATGCAAGCTATTCCCAAGCATGCGCTGATGGATGGAATCATTCAAAAATCAGTGGAATTGGGCGCGCAGGCAATTCAACCGCTGATGACCGAGCGGGTCATCGTCCGGCTTTCCACGAGCGCCGGCCAGTTGCCCGGCGTGGCCGCCCAACGGTGCCGACGATGGCAGAAGATTGCGCTGGAGGCTACCCGGCAATGCGGTGTGGCCTGGATGCCGGAAGTGCTGCCGCTCCGTTGCCTGTCGGCAACAATCGCTGATCTGGCGCATTACGACTTGTGCTTGGTGGGGTCGCTGCATGCGGATGCCAGGCCGTTTCGCGAGACCATGACGCAAATGCGCATGTCTGCGTTAAGGCGTGTTGCGTTGATTATTGGTCCGGAAGGTGACTTGACGGAAGCGGAAACCACCGCTCTGCGGAATGCCGGCGCCCGGCTCGTCAGTTTTGGTGCGGCGGTGTTCCGTGTGGAAACCGCTGCGCTCTACGGTTTAAGCCTGCTGCATTACGAAATGCAGGCTTAAGCTTAAAGCGTTGAACGTGAAATGTAGTGCGCGCGCCCCGGCCGTGTTTTTTTGACGCGCCCTATGCGTTCATCAATTATGGAGCAAACAGGCCCGGCAAGGGGGCGAACGGGTTTTGGGGCGGCTTGACCAGTGCTTGGAAGCCTGCCATACCGCGCAGGGGATCAAGGCGGGGATCCTTGCGGATTACTTCTTTGAGCGGTTCGCCGCCGCAGGCGGCCGCCTGGCGCACGGATTGGAGTGCGCGTTCGTGCTGGCCCATCTGAACCTGCGCGCAGGCCAGCTCCAACCACGCGCGCGGATCATTCTTTTCACGTTGGAGATAGCGCTGGTAAGCTTCGGCGATCAACGGCCAGCGCGGCGGATTGGCGGCGATCTCCGCCACTTTTAGATAAGCCTGGGGTGGAATGTTTGAATTGTTCAGCACCTGCATGGCCAGTTCCTGGAAGGGTTGTTCCCGCCCGGTGCGCTGGTAAATCGCGGCCAGTTCGAACACCATGTCCAGCGTTCCGCTGCCTTTGGAAAGCAGGGCCTGCAACTGGTTGACCCGGTTGTTCAGCTGGGCCATTTCCTTGATCTGGTTGATAAACCCCACGATTCGGTCGTTGTTAGGATCGTTGGCCAAATTCGTTTCCATTAGCTGGAGAGCCATGGCAAAACGGCCGGTCTGCAAATACATGTCGGCCAGGCGAAAATTGGCCTCCGGGCTGGAAGGATACAGGTCTACGGCTTGCCGGAAAGCTGTTTCCGCCTCGTTCATCATGCGGCGATAAAAATACAATCCGGCAATGGCACAACGCAGTTTTGAAAATGTCTTGCGTGCTACGATGTCCCGCTGGAATTTAGTGTCCTTCATCAAGCGATTGAAGTACCAGGCCCAGAAGTCCATGTCGTTTTTGACCATTTCATCGGTCAGCTTGGGCAGGGGATCCTTGTTGATTTTCATT
>CAYYBV010000164.1:0-4729 GCA_964469675.1 uncultured Verrucomicrobiota bacterium | reverse complement strand
AGAAGGTGCGAATATGCTGATGCTGCAGACCCGTCAGTCTCTGTCCACCACGGCCCTGAGCCTGTCGGCGCAGGCGGCCCAGTCGGTTCTGAGACTGTTCTCGTAATAAGGAGTATACCAACATCGGACAGGGGGGAAGAATTCCCCCCTGTCTGATTCCTTTGGTGCAGGAAAATGATGATTAACACGATTCACCCGTATCAGGGACAGCAGAATGCGGTTCGCCCTGGCGGATCAAACGCCACCAGCGTCGAAAGCAGGCCGGTTCAGTCCGGCGGCCGGAGCGAGACAGTGCTCCCGCCGGAGATGGACGCCCCGGAAGCTTTGATGCTGGGGATTGCTGAACGCGTAAATTCTCTGCAGGAAAAGTTGGATTTGAACCTGGTTCAATATCCGCCTTTCTTCCCGATTGCAACCTACCAGCGGATGGATCTCATCGGAGAGATTCGGAACATTCAGGTGGACGTCGAAAAGTTATCTTTGAGCCCGGAAATCAAGCAGGACATTTCCGGCGCAAAACTCGAAGATGATGCAACCGATGATCAGATTGCCCATGTTCTTGACAAAGTCCTGGCGCTGCGGGATAGTTTAAAACAAAAGCTCACCGTATCGTCCAAAGACATTCAACCCGGCGTGATTCTGAAACTGGAGGCGTAAATCAAACATGGCCCTGAAAATAACCCTGAAGCCGCATGAGAAATTTATTCTGGGCGGCGCGGTCATCGCCAACGGCGATGCCAAGAGTACCTTTGTGCTTGAAAACGACGTGCCGATGCTGCGTGAAAAAGACATTCTGACGCTGGCGTCGGCAAACACGCCCTGCAAGAAAATTTATTTTGCCATTCAGTTGATGTATGTGGACGGCGCAAATCTTGCGGAGCACCACAAAACCTACTGGGAACTGGTCAAGGATGTGGCCGGAGCGGCGCCCAGCACACGTCAGTTGTTGGAGGAAATCAGCAATGACATCCTCAACGACCGGCACTATCAGGCGCTGAAATTAACAAAAAAACTCATTGAATATGAAACGGAGGTTGTCAGCCGTGTACGCAATGCAACTTGATGCTTACAGAACAGCGCAGAATACCAATGATAATATGTCCGGGCGGTGTGGCCGCGTGTGATAGCGCGGGGGTGAAAATTGCGATAACAAGCTTCTAAAACTCATTTGACTAGATCAAGTTTTATTTGATTATTAACATATTAAGGGGCGATTTTCGCCCCTTTTTTTCGTTTTTCAAATGTATTTTGATTTGTTTTCGATATCGAAGTTTTTTTATCCGCTGACCATATAGCCGACATCAGGAATATGGTCAGCGGATCGGTTGTGATCTACTTACCTATTGCGCGCCAGAAAAAGCCGTCCAGCCGGGCGTTGCTGTATGCTCCGGCTTGCAAAAAGCAAGTCGCGCCGGTGGCTGTGACAGACACAACCTGCATAAATCCGTCGCGGTTGGAATTGCTGGCAGAATTGATCCCAGTTAACGTCAGATTCAAGCATGAATCCGGAAATTCCATCGGAAACGTTATGTTTACGGCTTCTTCGGATGTTATTGAGGAGTTGTACAAGCCCCATTGCTCAATATAACCGCTAGGAAGCTTCTGATAGCCGTTCTGGTTTAGGGCAGCGGCAAAGTCCGCCGCGACGACCTCCGGGGTGGCCAGGGTAACTAACTGATAATTGGTGCCGTCGTACACCAAAATAATGATCTGGCCCGAAATTATGTCGTCGGCTTGCAGGGCGTCGCCGTTGGGGCGCTTGATGGCTACAGCGCCCATGCTGTTGATGTTGACCGTGGCCGCACCTGTGTTGCTATGATTGGCCTTCATCATGATGGGCATTCCGGCTATATGGGCGTCCAGCGCTGGCGACAATGTCAGCACGTAGGCGTTGGCGCTGCCGGTTGATGCTGCGTAATCCAGCGCGCCTTCGCCGTCAATGTCGCGCCCGGTATGGCGCTGGTTATTCAGGGCGTTTAAAAATGCAGCCGTAACGATAGTCCCGGTCGGCGGTGTGTCTGAATATACTGTTTTAGCCATGATATTTCTCCTTTTACAGATTGCCACGGCGTCCGAGGGACGCCTCGCAATGACATTTTAGGTATATGCAAATATGACCTGCGTGTGGGCAGGCTTCAGCTCGGTGAATAATCCTTCCATTGCCGTGGCCAGCGGCCCGTCCACCAGCCGGTCACCGGCGCGGGATTGACCGGATCTAAAATAAACCAGCGGCGTGCCAGTAAACGTGACGCGCCAGCGGAAGATGCCTTCATCGCCCAGGCCGTCCGTCCCGGCCAGCAACTCCTCAATGATAATTGTATAGCCCCATGTGGTGGCCAACGCGGTGAAATGCGGGATGGACAGGCCGCCGCGTTCGCGCAGCTTGGATATGACGCGGGCCTGGCGGATCTGTAGGGTGTCGCCCAATTCCGGCGTCAGCCCGCAGACGCGCTCCCAGTCGGCGATGCTGTCGCTGGCCGATTGCGGCTGGGTTTCGCGCAATAGCTGCAAGGCGCTCTCTTCCACCGCATCCAGGTGCGCGCCTTCGATGGCCATGTCCTGATCGGATGTATCGCCCAGGTCAATCGGCATTAATTGTTGTAATACGTGTTTGTGCATGGCTACTCTTCTTTCACCCTCCCCCTGCCCCTCCCATCAAGGGAGGGGTGTGTACCTTAACTTACCGTGATGGTGCCGGGGCGGATCATCTGATACGTTGTTGCCGTCACGTCCGCTGCTGGTGCGGAGATGGCGGCATTGACCGCACCGGCGTCCATTGCAATCTGCACCAGTTTGGCCAGATAAAGCGTCTGGCCGGGCGTCATGGTGTTAAGGTATGCCTCAATGGAATCGGCAATGGCGGCGGCATCCAGGCCGGTGCCGGTCAGCGCCATCGTCACGTCCTCCTCGACTATCGTCGGCGGCAATATGGCCACCAGCGACGCGGTCACAGGCCTGAGCGGGTCGATATAGGCCTTGACGCGACTGACCAGCCCGCGAATCAAATAGGTTTTGCCAGTAGCCAGAAATATATCATCGGCCAGGGTAAGCTGTGTGGCGCTGTCCACCGTAACCACGGTGGTTTCAGTGCCGTCCGTGACGTTTTCCACCACGTCGCCGGGCAGGACGGTGTAGGTGGCGTGGTCGAACGCGCCTGCACTGGCCACCAGCTTGCCCGCCGTAACCGTGGTATTGGTGCCGGTCTGGCAGTGAACAATATAAGGATCTCCGGCGAACAAAAACAGGTCGTCTCCGAGCGTAAGCTGTGTATCGCTTTCCACGGAGCTTACGGTGGTCTGCGTGCCGCGCAGGGGATTTTCCACGATGTCGCCTGCCGCCACTTTGTGGCCGGTGTCAAATGTCGCCCCGGAATCAACCAGCTTGCCCGATGACACGGACGTGCACACGCCGATGCGGGCCGAATTGCTGGGCAGTTCGTTCCCGGCAATGTCCGCATCGCCCAGGATGATGACGTCCACCGTGCCCAAACCCTGGCCCAGCGGCACGCAATAGGCCTGCGTCACGCCGTCCACGGCTTTGGCCCACTTGATGTAGTCGTATTGATTGCCGCCTGCGGGCGGACGGCGAATCTCATCGAGCAGACGCGCCAGCAGCTCGGCGTCCGTTTCGCCGGTATTGCGCGAGATCTGCCTCACCCAGGCGTGATGCTCAAGCTGCGCTGTTTCGGCAGTGTCCGGGAAGATCTGCCGGGCAATCCAGTCCTGATATTTGTACAAACCCCACAAGGCGGATGCCAGGCAGGCGCTCTTGATATAGATCAGGCTGCCCTGCGACAGGTCCGCCTCCGGAAACTGATTCTGGTAATCGGTCAGGATGGCCGCAAACAAGGTGTCAAAGTCTTTTTGAAAGTTCATGCGCTCCCCCTGGGAGATTAAATAACGTTAATAAATACCGAAAAGGCCACGGGCTGGTCGCTGTTTGCCGGTGTGACCTCTACCAAAAGCGCCAGGCGGTTGGCATTGAGGTTTTTTTCTCGCGCGGCGTAAACATTGACCCGCGTGGCCTTGCCCGTGTCGATCATCCATTGCAGCGCCTCGTTGGCGTAGCCAATGGCCCGCTGCATGGTCTGGGCGGTGTCCTTGGCGCGCTCCAGCAGGTGCAGGCGCGAGCCGAACTCCGGATCGGCAAAGAAAGCGCCGCGCCGGATCATGAGCGACAGATAGATATTGTTCATGATCGTGGTCGCTTTTTCAAATGTCATTTGACCCGTGCCGGACATAGGATCAATGGTGATTGCAAAATCCATCAGGACGCCTCCGTATTGCTCGTACAATGATCGGCCAGAGATATTTGCGGGTCCGGATCGCCGCCCCACGGGTGGCTGTGGTTGTTATAGGTATCAATCAGGCGCTCATCCACAAGCTGCCGCAGCGTACCGTTGCCTAACTTGACCGATGGGCTGTTGACCGTGCAGCTTGTCGAGGCGTTGACCGTCACGGCGGGGCTGGTGATGGTGCAGCTTGTAGAGGCGTTGACCGTGGCCACGGGGCTGGTAATATCGGCGCTTACGGATGCGGCAACTTTTGCCACCTTGGTGGTAATGTCCACTTCTTCTCCACCGACAATCTCGATTTTGCGGTTGCGCTTCATGTGGATTTTATCGCCTTCATCCGTGTATAGCGCCACTTCGCCGTTTTCAACAGCCAGCCTGTATCGGCGATCATCAGAAGCAATGGCCACATAGTGATTGCCTTCGTGAATCATGATG
>CAYYBV010000163.1:0-4733 GCA_964469675.1 uncultured Verrucomicrobiota bacterium | reverse complement strand
GGGACAGACCAAAACCAAGCTGGGCAATAGTGAAGCCCAGGGCATCGTCGAATCCATTGTCAACGATGAACTTGGGGCATTCTTCGAGGAGAATCCGCCTGTGGCCCGCCGCGTTGTGGAAAAAGGACTGCTGGCCGCCCGCGCACGGGTCGCCGCTCGCAAGGCACGGGATTTGACCCGCCGCAAGGGCGCCTTGGACAGCGCCTCACTGCCCGGCAAGTTGGCTGACTGTTCGGAGCGTGACCCGGCCTTGTGCGAATTGTATCTGGTTGAGGGCGACAGCGCCGGCGGATCGGCCAAGCAGGGCCGTAACCGCGAATTCCAGGCCATCCTGCCCATGCGCGGCAAGGTGCTCAACGTGGAAAAGGCGCGTCTGGACAAAATCCTGAACAACAACGAAATCCGCACCATGATCACAGCCATTGGCGCGGGGATCGGCTCGGATGAATTTGATGTCACCAAGGCCCGCTACCATAAAATCATCATCATGACCGATGCCGATGTGGATGGCGCCCATATCCGCACGTTGCTCTTGACTTTCTTTTACCGGCAGATGCCGCAGTTGTTTGAACAGGGATACGTGTTTCTGGCCCAGCCACCGTTGTATAAAATTATCTGGAAGAAGCGCGAGGAATACATTGATACCGATGCCCAGTTGACCAGCCGCCTGCTTGAGCTGGGTTCCGAGGAAATGACCATGGCCGTGGTGCGGACCAAAAAAACATATACCGGCAAGGATTTGCTGGCCATCTTGGAAATCCTGGCCGAGCTGGAGCAACTGGCCCAGAACCTGGAGCGCAAAGGCATTGTTTTCGAGGAATTCCTCCAGCGAAGGCATCCTAAAACCAAGGCTTTCCCGAAATACCGCGTATCCGTCACCAATGGCAATGGCAGTGCCATCCACTATGCTTATACCGACGAAGAACTGGCCAAACTCCGTGAATCCCTTGAAAAGAATGCCGGGCACCAGTTGGAAATCTTTACCGAATACGAGTCTAACGGCGCCGAACCATCTGGTATCCGCTGGCTGGAAATTCATGCCGGACCGCAGCTTGCACGGTTGGTGGATAACCTCGAGAAGAATGGGTTTAGCATGGGCTCGGACGGAAAAACCGAGGCACAAGCGGACGCCCCGTATAAGCTGATCGGCGAGGATCAATCGGACATTCCCGTCCAATCCCTGCGCCAGTTGCTCGACACGGTGCGCGCGGAAGGCCGCAAGGGCATCAGCAACATTCAGCGCTATAAAGGACTGGGCGAAATGAACCCCACCCAGCTTTATGAAACCACGATGAATCCAGAAAAACGCAAGTTGCTCAAAGTTGTGCTGGAGGATGCCGTGGAAGCCGACCGCATTTTCACCCTGTTAATGGGCGACGAAGTGGAGCCCCGCCGCGAATTTATTCAGGATAATGCCTTAAACGTTCGCAACCTGGACATTTAACTTGATTGCGGATTTGTGATTTTGAGTTGAAAATCCAAAATCAAAAATCCGCAATCCGAAATATCTTATGTATACGCGCAACGAGATAATTCAGAACATCGATATCGAAGACGAAATGCAGCGCTCGTATATTGACTACTCGATGAGTGTAATCATCGGACGAGCCCTACCAGATGTGCGCGATGGAATGAAGCCAGGCGCCCGCCGAATACTTTTCGCCATGCGCCAGCTGGGCTTACTCCACAACCGCGCCTATAAAAAATCAGCGTACGTGGTTGGCGAAGTTTTGGGCAAATACCACCCCCATGGCGACACCGCTGTTTACGACACCCTCGTCCGCATGGCCCAGCCCTTTTCGTTGCGCTATCTGCTCGTGGATGGTCAGGGTAATTTCGGCAGCATTGACGGCGATAGCGCCGCGGCTTATCGCTACACCGAAGCCCGGCTTCAGCTCCTCGCCGAGGAAATGCTCGCCGATATCGACAAACACACGGTGAAGATGGTCAAAAACTATAACGGTGAACTCGACGAGCCCTCCGTTCTGCCCGCACGTTTACCGAATCTCCTGCTGAATGGAAGCACCGGCATGGCCACTAATATTCCGCCCCACAATCTGGGCGAAGTGGTTGACGCCCTGGCAGCGCTAGTAGACCAGCCGGAAATCACCGTTGAAGATTTAATCAAACACGTCAAGGGACCTGATTTTCCAACTGGCGGCATAATCTGCGGGCTGAAGCCCATTGAGGAAATGTATCGCACCGGCCGGGGTCAAATCCGCGTGCGCGGGCGGGCCGGCATCGAGGAAGGCAAGCAGGGCAAGGACTGCATCATTGTCACGGAAATCCCGTATGTGGTCAACAAGGCCACCTTGATAGAGAACATCGCCCATTTAGTCCAGGAGAAGACATTGGATGGCATCAGCGATATCCGCGACGAATCCGACCGCAACGGCATCCGGATCGTGATCGAGCTTAAGCGCGGCGTGGTGCCCAAGGTGATTTTGAGTAATCTCTTCAAGCACACCCAGCTCCAGACAACCTTCGGCGCCATCATGCTGGCTATCCACCATGGCCGACCCAAGGTCATGAACCTTAAGGAAATCCTGCAGGCCTTCATTGAGCATCGCTTTGAAGTATTGACCCGGCGCATTCAGTTTGACATGGAAAAGGCTGAAGCCCGCGCCCATATCCTCGAAGGCCTAAAAATCGCCCTCGATCATCTCGATCAAGTGGTCAAGATCATCCGCGGCGCCAAGAACCGTGACGAGGCCCGCGCCGAACTCACAAAGCGCTTCGGCTTGTCGGCCATCCAAGCCAACGCCATCCTTGATATGCGCCTGTACCAGCTGACCGGTTTGGAGCGCGATAAATTGGAAGCGGAATACCTGGACCTGATTAAGCAAATTTCCTACCTCAAGGACCTGCTGGCCAACAAAAACAAGATCTACGGCATCCTGAAGGATGATCTGCTGGAAATCAAAAAGCTTTACGGCGATCCCCGGCGCAGCGATATTGTGCCGGACGAGGGCGAAGTGGCCATCGAGGACCTGATTGCCGACCAGGGGTGCATTATCACGATAAGTCACGGCGGCTACATCAAGCGCGTGCCAGTCGGCACGTACAAGGCCCAGCGCCGCGGCGGCAAGGGCGTGGCCGGCATGGAAACCAAGGATGAGGATTACGTCGAGCACCTGTTTGTGGCCAACACCCATGATTACATCCTATTCTTCACCTCCGGTGGTCGGATCTACTGGGAAAAAGTTTACGAAATCCCGGAGGCCGGCCGCACGGCACGCGGTAAGGCTATCGTCAATTTGCTTCAGCTCAAGAGCGACGAGCAAATCGCCGCCATGGTGCGCGTGCGCGATTTCCCCAAAACCGAATTTCTGGTCATGGCCACCGAAAAGGGCGTCGTCAAAAAAACTAACTTGAGCGAATTCGGCAACCCACGCCGGGACGGTATCATCGCAATCAATATTGATGAAGGTGATCGTTTGATCGCCGTCAAGTTGACTAACGGCCAAAATGACGTGATGCTAGCCACGCGTAACGGCATGAGCCTGCACTTCAGTGAAACGGAACTGCGCGACCAAGGCCGGGCCACACGGGGCGTCATCGGCATCCGCCTGGAGGCAACCGACAAACTGGAGAGTCTTGAAATCGTGGATCCCAAGGCCACGTTTTTTGTCTGCACGGAAAACGGCTATGGCAAGCGGACGAGCTTCGAAGAATATCGCGGCCAGCACCGCGGCGGCAAGGGCATCTACGTGATGCGCGCTTCGGAACGCAACGGACTGGTGGTCGGCGCGCACGCCGTCATGGAAAACGACGCCCTCATGCTGATCACGGCCAAGGGCAAAATGATCCGCATGAAAGTGAGCGATATCCGCGTCATCAGCCGTGTCACCCAAGGGGTCCAGCTGATCGCCCTAGATGAAGGCGACACACTGGTCTCGGCCACAACGGTTGAACCGGAGGATGACGACCCCGCCAGCCTGATGCCAACGGATAAAACCGTCGACCAGTCGTCAGAACACAGCAAGCCATCTTGATGGCTCCGGCCCGGCGGCGGCAAGGCGCAAATACAGTCAGGCATTGGACATCGGCAGGCAAGGTATGCCGCCAATCACCGGCAAATAATTACTGCTTGCTTGTCCCATCCTCGTTCCGAATGATTTCCTGCAGAATCGTGTGATACCCTTTGCCCTCGGCCATCTCGTCTTTAAGCTCACGCATGACCGTTATCGCGCCCTTGCGCTGAAAGGCTTCCAGCTTAATAACCATATCACCCAACTGTATGCGGTCACCGGCATTGAGCTGACAGGCATCAACCAAGCGCCCGTTGACCAAGGTTCCATTGCGCGAGTTGCAATCACGGAGAAAATAGTGCCCATCTTTGTAGGAAATCCCACAGTGGATGCGAGAAACGCGCTTGTCGGTGATCACCACGTCATTTTCCGCCCCACGTCCAATAGTAACGGAACTCTGACGCAGCTCAAATTCCTTTTGGGAGCCGTCCGGCTGAACATATCGCATAATCATAAAAGCGCCTCGTAATAAAACAAAAAACGGCGGCGGCAAGAAAAGTATATTAGCAAACTTTTTCTTACGCCCGGTTTATTTAGCATGCGTTCCGGCAAAATCAGATATTTAATGCGGTTGTAACAAAGTGGAAAAATACGCGATGGTCTTTCGCAAGCCTTCTTCCAGGGGCACTTCCGGCTCCCAGCGCAACAGTGAGCGCGCCTGGCGGATGTCCGGCTGACGGGTTTTGGGATCATCCACCGGCA
>CAYYBV010000162.1:2633-4737 GCA_964469675.1 uncultured Verrucomicrobiota bacterium | reverse complement strand
AGGCAGGCGAACTGGTGGCGGTAACGTCCGTGAACCATCGGATCCTTCTGGATATCCGTTATGCGACGACCAATAATTTTACCGGGCGACAAGTTTATCCCGCGGCCAAGGCATTCCTGCGCCGGGCTACAGCCGCAAAGCTGGCCCTTGTTCAAGCTGATTTTGAAAAACAACGCATCGGGCTCAAGGTATATGATGCTTACCGGCCACTTGCCGTGCAAAAGCAATTTTGGGCTATCATGCCTGATGAGCGCTATGTTGCCGATCCGCTAAAAGGGTCGCGGCATAATCGCGGCTCCGCTGTGGATGTGACGCTTGTGCGCCTGGATACGGGGAGGGAACTGCCGATGCCTTCCGGCTACGACGATTTTAGCGCCAAGGCCCACTATGCCTGGACAAACACAAGTGCCGAGGCTATCCGCAATCGAACCCTTCTTTGCGACACAATGGTGCGCCACGGCTTTGTGCCGATGCCTTCGGAATGGTGGCATTTTGACGACGCTGATTGGCCGGCTTACGCAATTCTGGATGTGTCTTTCGACCAGCTCCCGTGAGCGCTGCCCGTTATCCCGCCAATTATTTTTCCATGTTGCCGGGCAGCCAGCGCTGGGTAATGCGTTCCAGGGTGCCATCGGCTTTCCACTGCGCCAGGACTTTATTCAAGGTGGCCTGTAGTTCCGTGTCGGTCTTTTTGATGCCCCAGGCAATGGCCTGCGCGGGAGACTGGATGGGCACGGTGGTTAGATCAGCTTCATTTTCAGATGCCATCCACACGATGATCGGTGCGTCGTGGATGTAAATATCAATCATCTTGCAGCAGATTGCCTGGGCGGCGTCCGCCGGGTCCATGTTGCCCACGCTGACTGCGTTGCGGCAGATTTGCTGGACAAATATGTCGCCGGTGGTTTTGCGCTGGACGGCAAAATGTGCATTGGCATTGCAGATCTTTGCCGAAGTGTCGAAGCGGTCCAGGTCCGTGCGCCGCACCAGGGCCATTTGACCATGTTGAAGGTATGGCTCGCTGAAGGCAATGCGGACTTGGCGTTCGCGCGTGATGGTCATGCCCGACATGATGACGTCAAACTTATCAGCCAGAAGCGCGTTGATTTGCTGGCTCCAGGGAACTTCCACAAACTGGAGCGGGCGGTCCAAAGTTTTAGCCAGTTCGCGGGCCAAATCCGCTTCCAGGCCGAGGATTTGAGTTCCTTTTTTGAAGATGATCGGTGGACAATCCGGGGTAATGCCGACATACAGGGTTGGGTTCTTGCTGCCGCCGGAGAGCGGCATGGTTTTGCAGCCAGTTAACAAAAAGATGCCGGCGCCCAGCGCCAATATCACCATGCAGACTGTCGTGATTTTGTGCATACGCCCCTGCCTTTCATGATTAAAGGATTAACCCCTGAATTGTGCCTGTAAATTATTGAATCTTATCGTTCCGGCGGAATGAATCAAGGCGGAAATGCGATTAGCCCAGCCAGGCTAAAAGAAATTCATTGTTTTTTTTGCATCAAGACGTATTGTATGCCTATCTGATGTGCGGTAAGTTCGCAAAAATGCATGTGGAGGCGTCATGCGCAAAATAAATGTTCGCGGGCAGATTGGCTTGGCCGGAGTGTTGCTTGCGGGGTGCTGGCTGGGTGGGGTGCTGCCGACCCTTGGCGCGGTGCTGGATCAGGGTGAATTTTGGTGGGGCGCGATGAACGCCATTTGTGTTTCGGCAGATTATGATGGGGATGGCCTGGTTGATCCGGCGCTGTACCAGCCTGATTCCGGGGAATGGAGCGCACGCCTGTCCAGTCGGGACTATGCCATTACAAACAATACCGCGTTTTTAGGTGGGCCTGGTTTTGTGCCGCTCCTGGGCGACTTTGATGGTGATGGCAAAAACGATCCGGCCGTTTATTCCGCGCCTACCGCGGAATGGTTCGCGCTCCCTTCCGCCCGTGGTTATTATCCCGTTGTCACCGCCACGCTGGGCGGACCGGGTTATCTGCCGGTGCCGGCGGATTATGACGGCGATGGCACGACCGAAATGGCGGTGTATGATCCCTCCAGCGCGCATTGGGTTATCTGGACCCACGCCGACCCCGAAATCTCCGATATG
>CAYYBV010000162.1:0-2623 GCA_964469675.1 uncultured Verrucomicrobiota bacterium | reverse complement strand
GATCCGGTCAGCAGCCATTGGGTTTTTTGGCTGCATGAGGATCCGGAGGTGACGGATACGAACTTGCAGGCCGTTATGTATTCCAATGCCATGGTGAACGCCTCCAATGTGGTGGCCAGCAAGATCAGGAATGATTTGACATATATTACGACGGATAATACCAACTTGACCTGGCGGACCAACCCGGCAAACGGCGAGCGCGAGGTTTTGGTGGCGTCATTTATGACGGCATTTGTTGCCACCAATTATTATCATGTCGGCCTTAGTGCGGATTTGCGCAGGGATGGATGGGTGACCGTTGTGCCGGAATTAAAAAATTTCTGCCGGAATTATGCCGGCACCAATCTTCCCTTGCGCGTGAAACAGTTGCTGGGCTTGCCCGTCATAAACGCCAATGACACGGTCGTTGAATATTATGTTAATCCGCAATATTTGCTGCGGCCTTCGCGTGATCCTGAAATTACCGATCGGGCCGGCGAAATATCCTTTCGGACTAATACGCCCTATGCCGCCGCGGTCAGTACTAATTACTTTGCCTGGTTCCAGAATGAAATTGTCAGTCATAATTACGGTATGACCAACGGCGTGTGGTTCGCGTATCCCTGGACCCAGCTGGGGTATACCTATGATTGGCTCAAGACCGGCAACAACATTATGGGCCTCAGTGAATTTGTTATTCCGGCCGCAATGCTTTATAACACATATGGCGTTACTACACTGGTGTACGTTGTTTCCATAACAGGGGTCACGAATTATGCGGCGGTCCCGAATGATCTATTGATCCAATCCCAGGGGGCCACAATCACCATTGTTCCGCCGGAAGATCGTTAATGATACGGGGCGCGCAAGGTTGATTTTTTTACAGCTTGAAATACACGAACGCATAGTGTAAGAATCGATCATTGATTAACCGTAGGGAGGGGGAAAACCAGTATGTCAGTTAAAATTAGATGCCGAAAAACAGGGGCCAATAACGACCCGTGTTTCCGAATCGTGGCCACCGACAGCCGCTCGCCCCGCGATGGCAAATACCTGGAAATTCTGGGATGGTACGATCCCAAAAAAGCCAAGGCCAACTTTCATCTCAAATTGGAGCGCATTGCGGCCTGGAAAAGCAAGGGGGCCATTCTTTCGGAAACAGTTCGCAGTCTGATCAAGAAAGCAAAAACAGTTCCGATGGCCGCGTCTGTGCCATCTCCCAAGAAAGCCGCTGTGTCGGATAATGTTGCCACGGCTTGAGCGCATGAAAGTTTTTATCGAAAACACCCTGCGGGCGCTGGTTAATCATCCCGAGCAAGTCGTCGTGGCGGAAATTCTTGGCCGGCAAACGGTCGTTCTGGAGGTCCGCTGTCATCCCGAAGACATGGGTCGTATTATCGGCAAGAACGGCAAGACCATCAGCGCGCTCCGTGTCCTGCTGACCAGTCTGGCCGCCAAGCAGAAACGCAAGGCCGTCCTTGAAGTTGCCGAGTGATTTCAATGGGGAATCCGCTCCACATTGACATCATCACGATCTTTCCTCCCATGGTGCGGGGGTTTCTCGATGAAAGCATCATGAAGCGTGCGGCCCAGCAGGGCGCCGTTATCTTCCAAGTCATTAACCTGCGGGATTTCACCAGCGATCGTCACCAAACCGTGGATGACCGTCCTTACGGCGGCGGACCGGGCATGATCTTAAAGGCGGAGCCGTTCTTCAAGGCGGTGGAATCGGCGCGCACACCCGGCGCACGGGTTGTGCTCATGTCCCCCCAGGGGCGCCCTTTCAGCCAGGTTTTGGCCGGCGAACTTGCCCGTGAGCAGCATCTGATTTTTTTATGTGGCCATTACGAGGGTGTTGACGAGCGGGTCAGCCAGGGGCTGGTGACAGACGAAATATCAATCGGCGACTATATCTTGACCAATGGAACATTGGCGGCGGCGGTGGTGATTGACGCTGTCGTGCGGCTCTTGCCGAACGTGCTGGGCGCTGCGGATGCCACCGCGGATGAAACTTTTAACGCCGGCCGGCTGGAATATCCGCAGTATACCCGCCCGGAAATATTCCGTGATCTGCGCGTGCCGGAAATCCTGCTGACTGGCGACCATGCCGCCATTGCGCGCTGGCGGCAGGAGCAGTCCCGCCAACGAACGCTCGCGCGGCGACCGGACCTGTTGGCAAAGACATGAAAACAAAAAGCTTGCGCGCCCGACAGCTTTTGGCATAGTTACGCCCTTTAAACAAACGTGAATACAGGAGCTCTATGAGTAAACAATATAAAATTGCCGTACTGCCCGGTGATGGTACCGGTCCGGAAGTAATTGGCGAAGGGCTGAAAGTGCTGAATGCGGCGGCCCAGCGGTTCCAATTCAAGCTTGATTTAACCAACTATGACTTGGGCGGCGACCGGTATCTGCGGACGGGCGAAACCTGCCCGGAGTCCGTGCTGGCGGAATTGCGCCAGTTTGACGCTATTTACTTGGGTGCCATTGGGCATCCGGATGTCAAGCCTGGCATTCTAGAAAAGGGTATTTTGCTTAATATTCGTTTTGCACTGGACCAATACATCAACCTGCGGCCAATCAAGTTGTTTCCCGGTGTGGACTGCCCTTTGAAATACAAGGGTCCCGAGCAAATTGATTACGT
>CAYYBV010000161.1:0-4741 GCA_964469675.1 uncultured Verrucomicrobiota bacterium | reverse complement strand
ATGTCGGTTTCGTTTGTTCCGCTACATCGTCAATCTTCCGCACCCGGCACCCGGCGCAAATTTTTCTTGACACCCTGGATGTGTTTTATGGCCAGCATGCGTTCCTTCTGGCGCCGCGAGCGGCGGCGCTTCTGGCGGCGGATTTTTTCAATTGCCTGCCGCCGGACGCTTTGCGCGCCGCGCTGGAGTGCTTCCAGGCGGTCGCACAGTTCGCGTCGGGCCAGAAACCGGTTTTGTTCCCGAAAACGTGTTTGCCCGCATTTCACTTCCAATCCGGTGGGCCCGTGGCGCAAATAAACGCACGACGAGGTTTTGTTGACTTTTTGACCGCCCTTGCCTGATCCCAAAATGAATTTTTCCTCCAGTTTCGGCTCGTGGATGCCCAGCGCCAGCATCCGTGCCTTGAGCGCATCCTTTTTTGTTTGACTGACCGGTGATTCGTTCATAAGTTAGTCGCGTCGTCTGAATTATGCTTTTTACCACAGCTGGTGCATTTTAGCACTATCCAATTTGTATGGCGCAAAACTCATTACTGACGACGGCTGATAAAATACGCGCGTTTCCCTGGTATTTTGGCGGCCAGGCCGGCAACGTTGTGTTTACCATTGTGACCTGGTTTGGCGGGATCCTGCCTCTCTTTTTGAATGCGTTGGGTTTCAGCAAGACCCAGATCGGTGTGGTGCTATCGTTGCCTTGGTTTTTTTCGCTGTTTTCCCTGCTGGTTTCCGGATGGGTGGTGCGCCGGGGCGTTAAACGGATTTTTGTTTGGTTTTTTAGCGCGCGCACGATGGTCACGGTGCTGTTGGGAGTTGCGCCATGGATTATGCAGCGCTATGGCTTGAGCGTGACGTTTATTTGGGTGATCAGCGTGTCAGCGTCGTTTTCATTTTGTCGTGTGGTGGGGGAAACTGGTTTCTTTCACTGGGAACGCGAGATCATTCCAGATCACTTGCGCGGCAAAACGCTGGCAGTCACCACCATTATCAGTGGAATCTGCACTTTGATTATATACTGGGTATCATCGCTGGTGCTGAAATATGTGCCCGGGCTGAACGGATACAGCCTGCTGGTTTTAATTGGCATACCATTTGGCCTGATTTCGGCGTTTGCCTTTGCCATGATCCCCGGCGGCCGCCCGGTGCGGGTGGAACCGGTTTCCACCGGCGGACTTAATAATCTGCTGGCGGTCATGAAAGATCGCAATTTTTTAATTTTTGAAGGTGGCATCGGTTTGTTCATTTTGGCCGTGTCGGGGATAGCCTTTACACCGCTGTATATGCAGTCTCAAGTGGGCTTGCGTGCCGACCAGGTGCTGTTGATTTCTGGTTGCTTTTACATTGGGGCAATGCTTTCCAGCTACCTTTGGGGCTGGAGTGCAGACCGGTTCGGGAGTAAGCCGGTGCTTTTGAGTGGGGTAACGTTGTACATTTTATTCCCGGTGTTTCTTTTCTTCCTACCCCGGGCCAATGTTTGGAGCCTGCCCGTAACTATGGCGACTTATGTTTATTGGGGAATAGCCAATCAGTGCTATGCCGCCGGTACTGGGAAATATTTGTTCGTCGGGGCGGTGCCGCACGACAGCCGCAGCGCTGGCTATTACTCGGTGCACTATGCTTTTTGCGGGTTGTGCGCCGCCTTGGCGCCCTTGGGCGCCGGTTGGCTCTTGGATCAGTGCCGCGGCATGTCATACGCCTGGCGTTTTGTGCACATTGATCAGTATTCGCCGTTTTTCGCCATCAGCGTATTGCTGATGATCGGGGCCGCTTTTTTCTACAGTCGCATTCGCAAGGACGGGCTTGTGCAGCCGGGTGAGTTTATGTCCATGTTCATCCAGGGCAACCCGATCATGGCCTTTCATTCCATGATTCGCTACCGGTTTGCCGATAATGAAGCCGTAAGGCTTGCCACGATGCGGAGCATCGGGGATTCCGCAAATCCATTGAGCACCGCCGAGATGCTGGAAGCGATCAACGATCCCAGTTTTAATGTGCGTTACGAAGCCATTGTGGCCATCGCGCGCATGCCGCCGCAGGAGTTGCTGACCAATTCCTTGATCGCGATCCTGAAGAGCCAGGAGCCTGATTTGAGCGTGGCGGCCGGATGGGCCTTGGGCCGGCTGGGCGATAAACGCGCCATCCCGGCGCTGCGCCAGGCTTTATATTCCGAATATGCGCTTTTACGCTCGCGTAGCGCCCGTTCGCTCGCCGATCTCGGCGACAGTGCTTCGGCGCCGGTGCTTTGCGAGTTGTTGAAGAGCGAAAAGCACGATGGCATTCGGGTGGCGTACGTTGCGGCCCTGGGCGTCTTCCGTACGGGGCAGGCATTGGCTGACATCGTGGCGTTATTGCGCCGGTTGCCGGGCGAAAGCCTGCGCGCGGAAGTGGCCCTGGCCATTGTGCGGATCATTGGGCGCGAAAAACATTTTGTCAGATTATGGCGGGCGACCCGATCGGATTTCGGCACGGGCTGCGCACAAGCCCTGGCGGCCATGCGCAAAAGCTTTGTAGGCGATTGGCCAAGCCCCGGGCCATGTGACGATTTGATGGATCAGACGGAGCAGTGCCTGGCGTCCCAGGAGCTTGATGTCGGCGCCGAGAATTTAGGACGCCTGATTCGCTATGTGCCCCTTGACCGGCTGCCGTCCCACTTGGCGTCGGTTTTAGCCGAATGCGGGTGCCAGCTCGAACATTCGGTCGCCGTGCGCCGGGAGTATGTGTTGATGACGCTGAACCTGCTTTATACGGCTTTGCAGCGCCTGCAGCGGCAACCGGAGCAGGTGGATCCATAAAATCAAAGACTGCAAGCCGACAGCGGCGGACGGATGCCGGACGATGCAGCGACAATAAAGCACTAAAGCGGGCATTGTAATGCCAACGCGCTTGCGCGAAGCGTGCCGGGGCGGTGTGAACAAACAAAAAACATGGAGCGGAAATGGCTATCCAGATTAAGAACGGGCAAAAGATCGTGTTCATCGGCGACAGTATTACCGATTGCGGGCGGCGCGATAGCCAGCGGCCGTTGGGTGGTGGATATGTAAAGCTGTTTGCGGATTTAATGATCATCCGCGAGCCGGCCAAACGGATTGTGATAATCAACAAAGGTATTAGCGGTGACCGGGTGCCCGGACTACGCAACCGCTGGACGGATGATGTAATACGGCAGCGGCCGGACTGGCTTTCAATTAAAATCGGCATCAACGACATTCATTCGCACTGGCGCAACGAGAAGGACACTGCCGTGCCGCCCGGGTGCTACGAGGCCATTTACCGCGAAATTCTGGAGCGCACGCGGGCGGCTTTGCCGAAATGCCGGATTCTGCTGATTGATCCGTTCTATATCAGCCGGGACCAGGCGCCCAGCAGTCAGCGCAAGCAGATTCTTAACCTGTTGCCAAATTATCTGGCAATCGTCGCTAAGTTGAGCCGCGTCTTCAAGACGCGGCACATCCAGACGCACGAGCTGTTTGCGCGCCTGTTGCGGCACTATGAGCCCGACACATTTTGTGCCGAGCCGGTACATCCAAATCCGACTGGACATTTGGTAATTGCCGAAGCGATTTACACGGCTTTGAGCTGACAAGAGCGGCGGACACGCAGGGCCATATGGAAAACCAAGGAGGCATTGTACATGATACTAGACCAGCTTAGCCGTGTTGCCAGTTATCAAGGTTTGGGCCCGCGCATTGCACAGGCCTTGCGGTTTATCAACGGACAGGATTTGGACAAATTGGCGGATGGCCGCATTGAAATCGACGGCGCGCGCCTCTATGCCAATGTGTTTGGTTATGCAACCAAAGCCGGACGGGCCGGGGGCGTTTGGGAAGCACATCGGCGGTACGTGGATATCCAATGCCTGATCAGTGGTGTTGAGTTGATTGGTTATGCCAACCTGGCGGATCTCAAAGTTACTCAGGTTTATGATGAAACCAAGGATTGCGAGTTTCTAAAAGGACATGGTCAATTTTTTAAGCTGCGACCGGGGAGTTTTGTTGTTTTTTTCCCGCAGGATGCGCATATGCCCGGCCGCGCCACCGGGCAGCCGGCTCCGGTGCGAAAAATGGTCGTGAAAGTTCAGTTATAGGGCACAGCGCGCCGATGGCGTCAGGCGGCCGGTCGCAAGGGCCTGCGGGTTGATTGCGCTTGACGGCGCAGGCGGCGGCGTCTTAAACTACTTTTCATGCAACAGTGGAATCATATCCTGCGGGTGGCACTTGCCGGGCTCTTGCTTGTAGTGCTGGCGGGGGCGGGCTGGGCAGCGGAAGATAAAAAGGATGAGACCCGGCGCGCCCGGCACGACTTGGGCTGGTGGGAGCATTACCGGCCGGTTGAGGCTACCCCGGAAACGCAGTTGGCCTGGATCAACGAGCTCAAGGACGCCGGCCATACTATCCGCGCCTCGAAAGCCTGCCTGGCGCTGGTGAATGCCTGGCCGGAATCTCCACAGGCGCCGGTGGCCCAATTAACTTATTGTCGTCTGTTGGAAGAACGTGGGAAGCCGGCCAAGGCGTTTGATGAATACCAGTTTCTGGTGGAGGCCTATTCCGGTTTTTTCCCGTACGATGAGGTCATGGGGCGCATGTATGCCATTGCGAATGGCCTGGCCACGCGCGACCGCTACTTCCTGTTTATAAAGTATAAGTCACCGGAAGACGCCATCCCTTTGTTTGAAAAGCTTATCCGGAACGGCTCCCAGTGGAAGCAGGCGGCTGAATTGCAATTCCGCATCGCGCGGATTTATCAAC
>CAYYBV010000160.1:0-4746 GCA_964469675.1 uncultured Verrucomicrobiota bacterium | reverse complement strand
GATCGTACAAGTCCGCAGATGGTGGCATTCTGGTGCGCCAGTTCGGCGGCGGGACCGCGCCGGTGACCAACACAATTTCGGGTGAAGTGCTGGCCACCGGGACCGGCTCGGCAACGGCCTTTGAAGGGCAAACGGCATATACGCCCGTACGCGGGACCCTGACCATTTTTACCGTGGGCGGATATCGCTTCACGGATGACCCCAGTTCAACGGCGGATACGGTGTCACTCGCGGTCACGCCGGCTGATGGTTCGACCGGCAGATTCAATTACAGTACGCGGGCCTGGGCCCTGACTTTCCCGGCGCCGCTGGCCAGCGGCACGCAGATAATGGGCACTTATCAGTATGCCGCCTTGACTCCCATTCAAGGGAACCACGGACGTGCCATTTACTCGTTTATGGTGCAGCAGACGGGTAATAAGCTTCAGTTCATAGACAATAATGCTTCTACGTATGCCGGCGCCCTCGGCACCACGACCTCTAATAGCACATCTTTCGCCGCCCAGTTCAGCGTTACGGGTGTTTCGCAGGGCTATGAGGTGACGCTCGTTGGTGTTTTCAGCAGCGCCGGCTCCGGTAGCAAGGTTATGAAAGCCACTTATATAGAGGATGGCGGCAACGAGGCTGATGTTAACGGGACGACAAACTGACAAATAGATGCCGGTGCCAGCCCTGTTTAGAAAGACGACGGAGGTCAGACGGAATCAAGAATGATTTACTCGTACTTCTTGTGATATTTCGGCGTCTTGTCTTCTTCGGTTGCTTTTCGTGTCCCATCCTCTGTCTTTGCCGGTCCGTCTTCCGTTTTCCGTATTCCGTCTTCCGCACTGCGTTCCGCCTTCTTCGCGCCGCCGCCGGTTGGCTGGTTTCCGCCATCTGCTTTTTGATCCTGACTTTCCACGTAATTCATCTTAAGACTCATCAACGTGTCTTTGAGTAATCTGGTCTCCTCGGCGTCCAAGTTGCCGCGCGTCTTAATTTCCAACATATCCAGTATATCGATCGTGGCCTGGGCGGCTTCCAGATTAATTGCGGTTTTGCCGGTGCTTGGATCCACCAACTTGCCCATCTGCTGAATCGCCGACATTGCCAGCATCGAGACTAAGTGCATGAACATGATTTTGTCGCTGTTGTTTTCCTGTGATTGCATGGCTGGGCCTCCCTTGTTTGTTAATGAAAAATGAAAAATGCAGAATGCAAAATGGATTATGAATTCTGTTTGGCTTTATTGATAATTGAAACGAATATGGCTGTAATTTGGCGGTTTTCATCCATCAAGGCGGTCATATTATCGCGCGATACGATATCGGCTTCAACAAGCAATTCCAGCCAATACATGGCTTCGTCCAGTTCCTTAAGGCAATCCCCCCATTTTGAAAATAAACTCTGCCTTAAAACGTCCCCGATTCGCTTCGTAATAATTGGCGCCCACAGAAGTTACTGAACAAAGCACTTGTTTTCCAAGTACTTGAGCAACCGTCGTTTTGGGGAGCCTTGAATACATGCGAATAATTCGTATTGCAAAAGATTTCGTTCACTGGTTTAGATCTTTAGGCTCTGTATGCATTCTGCATTTTTCATTTTGCATTTTCCGAGGGCCGCACCACCACGGTCACACATTTATTGGTGACCAGCACTTCGGCCGCGGCCTTGCGCACATCATCCGGGGTCAAGGACTGCAGGCGCTGTTCCAGTTTAAAACTATACGCGTAACCCAGTCCATATAATTCATCGAGGGCACAGGTCAGGGCGGTATCGCCCGGCAGTTGCAGGCTTTGTTGGTGCGCGGCGATAAGTTGTGCCCGGGCGCGGGCGAACTCCTCGGGGCGCAGGCCTTGGGTCGTCATCCGCTGTATTTCCGTTTGCATCAGGCCCTGCACGCGCTCCACGGCGCCCGTATGTGTGCCCGCATAGAGCGATAGAAAGCCCGGCTCCAAACCTGGTCTTTGCAGAACACCGGTGTAATATGCCAAACCTTGCTCATCACGGATACGCTTCATGAGATCGGAGGAAAGTCCGTTCATGGCTTTCTGTAGAATATCCAGCGCGTCCCGGCGCGAATCTTTGACGTCAATTCCCGGGAATCCGGTCAATAGGATGGTTTGTTCCTTGGGGATCATCCGGGTTATTTTTTGCGGCAGGATTGGCTGGTTGGCTTTGTGCTCCAGCGCCGGACGCGTGCCGGCGGGAAAACGCCCCAGAAACCGTTCGGCCAAGGCGCGGGCTTCATCCGCCGTAATGTCACCAAAAATAGCCAGGACGGCGTTGTCGCTAACAATCGTTTTGGCATGAAAGTCCCGTAAGGCTTGGCGGGACAATTCCTTGACCGCGTTGCTCGTCCCTTCAGCATTGAAGCGATAGGGGTGCGCCGGGAACAAAGCCTGACGCAAAGCTTCCTGGGCCAAGAACATGGGTGATTCACGCTGTTGCTTAATCGTGGCCAGTTGGATCGCCTTTTGTTTCGCTATTTCGTCTGCCGTAAAAGCGGGATTCAGCAGGCAGTCCGACAGCAGGTCCATAAAAGTTTCCGCATCTTCCTTCAGGCAGCGAGCCGCCAGGCCCAAGCTGTTTTGTCCGGCAAATGCCGATAAATTTCCGCCGCGGGATTCTACCAGCACGGCAATTTGATCAGATGAACGCCGCGCCGTGCCGTGTGTCATCAATTCGGCCATCAGGGTTGAAATGCCGCTGGTGCTTTCATTTTCGAACAAAACGCCGCCCCGGCAGGCTACCAGAAAATTAACAAAGGGCAGTTTGTGGTCTGCCCGCGTCAGCAGCACCAGGCCGTTGGACAAGCGCGTCTTGTGAATTTCCGCTTTCCGCTTTCCGTCTTCTGCTTGAAGATCTCTGCCGGTTGGCTTTAGACTTTCGCTGTTGGATGTCCGATCCGCCGCGAGGTGGACAAGCGCCTGCTTGCCTGTGGTGAGTTGGATGTTCGCCATTTGCTTCTCTGTTACATTGTCGGATGTCTGGCTTCCGGCATCTGCGGGCAGCAGCATTGCCTTGGTCAGCTTGTCCGGTGTCAGGTAGCAGCGCACAATGTCGGTCAGGGAGGCGGGGGTTACATCTCGCAGGCGCCGCAGGTAAACTTGGAAGAAGGTGGGTGTGCCGGCGTAAAATTCGCCCGCGGCGAGCTGGTCGGCCTGGCCGTGCATCGTTTGAAACGTGGTGAGTAAACTAGTCAGCGCATTCAAACGCGCTTTTTCAATTTCCGCCGGGCGGAAAGGAACGGTTAACCAGTTTTTAATTTCAGCCTCCAGCGCCCGGTCCAATGCCGGCACGTTCGTCTGGTCGCATACGGCGCTGACACCGAAAAGGCCCGCCTCGCGAGGGGTGAACGACCAGGCTTCAATCCGGGAGACCAGCTTTTGGTTTTCCTGGATTGTCTGGCTTAAACGCGAACTGCGTCCTTGGCCGACAATGGCCGCCAGCAGATCCAAGGCGGGCGCGTCGGGATGGCTCACAGGAACGGTGTGCCAGGCCCATTCCAGGCGCGCGACGTTCCAGGCGCCCGTCTGGCGCGCGGTGCGCAGGCCGATCTGCTCCGGCTCGGCGGGCAGGACCACCGGCGGATAAGCGCGGCGCGGGTAATCGGCAAACTGCTTTTGGGCCTCGGCACGAACCTCGGCCTCGCGCACATCACCCACAATGGATACGATCATATTATTGGGCAGGTAATGACGATGAAAAAAAGTAAGCAGGTCTTTGCGGTTTAAAGTTTTAAATATATCTTCGTAGCCGATCACAGGAATACGGTAAGGATGCATGCGATAGGCTGTTTGAAACAGGAGTTCGGTTGCCCGCCGGTCAGGGTTGTCCTTACCCATAGCCATCTCGCGGAGGATGACATCTTGCTCGCGCCGCCATTCGTCTTCCGGGAAGGATGCATTCATGACGGCATCGGCCAGCACGGCCAAGCCTTTTGACCAGTGCGCGGTCGGGATATCCACCAGCAAAGCAGTGCGATCCAGGGAGGTGTAAGCATTGATCTCGCCGCCCAGGTCGTTGATGGCCCGGCTGATGTCGCCCGGCTTATGCTTTGAGGTTCCCTTAAAAATCATATGCTCGATCAGGTGCGAAAGACCGCCGCCCAAAAATTCCTGCTCGTGTATAGAGCCGACCCCCACCCAGATTTGAATGGATACCACGGGGGCCCCGGGATCATCGCGCGTCAGCACAACCAAGCCGTTTTCCAGGACGAATCTTTTTACGCTGCCGGCGAGTCGCTCAAGCGCGGCCTCCGCTTCCGATGGGGCAGTGGCGGAAGAAAAAGCACAGGATGAAAAATATAAAATAAAAAACGCCGAAACCAAAAGAGCCAAACGAAGAGCCGTGCACCTGAACCCGGGTTTTTGCTTAAAGTGTGGCATGTTGCGTTTTGCGCGCGACCTGTTCGGGTGTCATTCGGCATTTTTCATTTTGCATTTCTTCTGTTGCGGCGCAAACGGGGTGCGAAAGGCGGTCGTGAAATCATAGCCGTGATCAAAGTCATGGATGGAATCATCGTCGGTTTTACCCAAAAACTTTTTTTTAACCAGGTTGAATACGATCTGGCCGAAGTCTGTGCATTGCCGGATGCCCCAGGTCTGTAAAACGGTCATTGCCAATGGGCCGTATTCCTTGAGCGTATACTGGCGGATGCCTTCCAGCAGTTCGGTGGCACTCACATGGCGTCCCGATCCTTCGGTTGGCTTTTTCAGCGACCGGGTGGTAAAATCAAGCGCTTCCCGGATAAAATAATAGGCC
>CAYYBV010000159.1:0-4761 GCA_964469675.1 uncultured Verrucomicrobiota bacterium | reverse complement strand
AAGGCACTCCCCCGCCAACCAGCAGCCAGTGTTGCACTGGCTGCTGGCTGGCGGGCCCCAAAAATCGCAAAAACAGCCCAAAAATCGCGTTTTCGGGCTCGTAGAGCCTGTTTTTTCGATTTTCAGGCCGATTTTCAGGGTAATTTTCATTTTTTGCGCCATCGCGCGGATATTTCTTCTACTTTTTCTCTGTCACCGTTGCCGTCGTTATTTCACCGTAATTTTTCAATATTTTCCGGACGTTGAACGTCAGGGTTCTGGCTGAGGCGCGCCTTGGCGCCGATAGCCAGGAACCCATTGTTTGAGGTGTTATTATTGTTTTTTGTCAAGGCTCTTTCTATAGGCCGCGAAACAGGCACAGGTGTTGATCCCTACGACTAGCAGTAGGCCCCCCGCCGTCTGCATAGGCGTCATAATGGTAAATAGCCGGTTGAAATCGGGTAGCGTGTCCGAGGTCATGCCGAGGAAGTCTAGGCCGAGGAAAAGAACACCGAGCACTATCGGAGTATATATTGCGAGGCGTAGATTTCGGAGTGCTTTATCAGTCTTCATATTTCTTTCCTCTAACTATATAGACGTCCAATCAGACTTTTTTAGGGCCATCGGTACCCGTCCCTATGGCGCTTTTTTTAATAACCATTTTAAGATTTTCTTCATTGATAGTCTCTTCCGGCCACCACTGCTCTGAAGGGAATTTTTTATAATGCTTTTTGCAATATTCAAAACCGCGTATTGTTAACGCGCATTGCCCGTTGGATGTTTTTGTTATTAAACCTTCGCCGATAAGTTTAGCACCGGCTTCTTGGAATGCTTGTTTTTCAGATGGTGCGGAGAAATTAATGCCGAATGTAAATAAAATTGATAGATCTGGCCATTTGTTTACTTGTTTAATCCATAATGTATTTAAAATCATGTATTCCATTAATGTGCGACTATCTCCTCGGATAATTATAACTGAAATTTCTAAAATAAATAGTGCTACAAAGTACATCAAAAATGCTTTTGCAGCGATCGCTGAAACTAAGATGGAATATATCCCTAATACCCAAACAGCATATTTTCTATTTGATTGAAATAGAGAAAGAAAAGTAAATATTATTCCCAATACAACAGACACCGCGAATGATAATTGAAAAATTAAATCTAGGAGGGGTATTTTCATATATATATCATTTTACTGATAACCATTATGTAGACGTACAAACGGACTTTTTTATGGCCATCGGTACCCGTTCCTATGGCGCCCATTTCCTTTTTTGTCAACGTTTTTTAACAGAAAGCAGCGAAGGAAGCAAAGAGGGGAATGCCGGGCCGGCGCGCTATGGCGTCACAAACTCGCAGTAGAGGGTTTCCCCGGACGCGCAAGTGTCGCAGTACTTGAAATAACGCCGGCCATCCTTGCGGAGCTTCATTTTGCCGCGGCAGGTGGGGCAATACTCTTTCAAGGGCAGATTGCTGTCGCACCGCAGGCACTTCCAATGGTAGCCAAACTTGCCCCAAACAATCGTGCATTGGCTGTGGCACTTGGTACAGATCCCCAAACCTTTTGCCGGGGGCGGCGCCGGTACTGGCGCCGGCTTGGGTTCAATGATCGGAGGGATTGCCTGGGGGGGCGCGACATTCTTGGTGACGTTTGTTGCGGGTTTCGGATGTTCGGTTTTTTCTGGGGCCAACGGATAATGGTGCTGAAGGAGAAATTGGGTGATGCGTGCGATCTCCGCCTTGCTGAAGGCCAGTCCGTCGTGATTTGAAAGATCCAAGGTCGCCTTGAGGTTAAGCGGATGCGCCGCACGCTTGTGCCGCGCCAGGATTTCCCGGATTCGATCTGGAACTTGGTCGGCTTTGCATACCTCCGGCACCTCAAACCCGTCACGGGTGATGGTGGCCTGATCGGAAATCGCCACGATGATTTCCATTGGCCGATTCAGAAAACCGCCTTGAAACACCCCCAACAGCTTGTCCCGCAATTCGCCGGCATTGGCATTCAGGGCCCGGCGGAGAAATTCGATCTGGCGCTTGGCCTGTTGCACGGGCGACGGCATGCCCTGCGGCTGCCGGTCCCAAAACCGGATCCACTCGCCCTGCCGGTTGACCTTGATCCCGCTTGAAACGCTCTTGGACTCGATGACAATGAACCCGTAAGGATGCAGGATCAGGTGGTCGATCTGGGCGCTGTCGCCGGTGTCGTCTTTGAACCGCAGATCATTGAAGACCAGAACGGTCGGGTCATCCACAAACGCCCGGCGCAGATAGAACGCCAGTTGCGCCTCAGCCTTGGCCCCGGCAACCGCAAAACGATCCTGCTCCGGGTGTTCGC
The DNA here is from genome assembly GCA_964469675.1 of uncultured Verrucomicrobiota bacterium. GTDB lineage: Bacteria > Verrucomicrobiota > Kiritimatiellia > JAAZAB01 > JAAZAB01 > VSJD01. The sequence goes on along the minus strand of CAYYBV010000159.1, from coordinate 2,444 downwards.
GAAGATCACGTTCCTTGACGATCACGGCCGTATCTCCTCTTCCAAACCCAATACGGATTCACCCGTCCCTATCAATGGATTTCCTCTCCGTGCCCCAACGTCCAAATTGAGGGGCCTGCGCGGCCTTTCGCGCAGGTCCGCTCGAATGATGGGTTGGCCAGCTACGCCACGAAGAGATTAAAGACGAATACATGAACACGTACCTGTCTGCCTTCATCCTCACGAGATGTCATGTCGAACTGCCATTCGCCCGCCCCTTCAGCCGCACCCCCACGCTTGAACCGAGGATGAGCTTCAAACACCCCAGGGAGGCTATCAATGATCCCGCTGAATTTCGCGTTGTGCTTGTTGAAAATTATGATGGCGGCCTTGCAGTCACGCCAAGTCAGATAGCCAAGAAGTTGGTCAATGGCTTGCGACAATTCCTTTTGCCCCTTCCACATCTTGCACTCAGCCACAAATGCGGCTCGGGCATCATCCTCGATGCGAATATCCGTCTTTCCGTTTCGTCGAAATGCTTCGCCGGTGGCGTCACCTTGATAATGGCCATTTAAGTGCGCGAGGAGAATGTCTCTTAGCTGTTCTTCGTCATGTACGGCATAGGTCTTCGGAGTTGTTTCAAAAGTTCTGCCTTCGTGCCTAATCACCGACAGAATATGCAAATAATCATCTTCCGTAATTCCAGGTTCCGGTTTGTACCCGGACTTCGGAGGCGGTGGCAACGGTCGGACAAGCTTCCTGGCGATATTCATAGGCGCAAAAGCTGGTACCCCCTCTTTGCGCTTCATGGGTATGCCCATGATGTCCTGCAAACCTTCGTGCTTCTTTATTCGGTCTCGCCTTGCCCCAACTGTGGCAATAACTTGTGTGTGGAGCCCAGCATTGAACCCTTCAATTTGCTGTTTTTGCGCCTGAACGTAGAAACGGATGGTCTTTAACTCCTCATCTAGGCGTGCTTTGAATCGCTCAGGCGCCTCGTCAGCCGGTTGTGCCATGTCAATCTGGACATGTCCAGCATTTTCTCCACGCCAACCGACAATTTTGGCTCGCGGAAAAACCGATTGCCTATGATTCGGTCGCAGCTTCCACAAGGAAGAGTCGCCTGTGAAAGGGATCGACACAGATACTGCGACCCCAGCGACATGAATCGGCCCACGGTCGCCGAAAGGATTTCTGTCGGGCCAACCGCTAACGTCAATCTTCGTTTCGTGCTGATCCATCTCTGCACGATCCTCGTAGATCACCAACGGCTCAACTGTCATGGCAGAGAGGATATGGGCGACGATTTCTTCAGGTTGTGCATTCATAAACTGATCGCGAGGAATCGCATCAATCCTTGCACCAATGGTGCTTTGGTAAGATCGCAGCGTGGCGTCCAAGTCACCTTCGGCAAATAAGTAGTCTTCTCGTCCCATGCTAGATGCTAGCTCCTAGTTGCTGCCCAAAATTATATATACGTCCAATCGCAAACCCCGGGTGTCGTCCCCGAAATCGGCCTGCGCCCGGCTCGTTGTTTCTATCATACCGTGCTTGCGCGCGGGTCGCAAGCGTCGCCTATCCCGGCCCCAGCCGGGTTAGGCGTCCAATCGGACTTTTTTAGGGCCATCGGTACCCGTCCCTATGGCGCTTGATCAATGCGTCTCAACCTTCTCTGGCGATGACGCCATCATCGGCCGGCACGTGTGGCCCGTTTATAATCTTGAGCTTATGTGGATGCGGCAACGCCAGGCGCCGTGAGCATCTCCGCACAAGGGAGAACCGACCGTCCCTGGTTTTCTTAAACAGTTCGACGGACTTCCTCAAGTACCAGGTTTTTTTGTTGCGTTCGGCTTTCCAGATGAGTCCGCCGCGAATGGCCCGGTTTTTATTCACGGCTTGAACGGACACGCCGAGGATTTCGGCGACCTCTTTTTCTTCGATGAGTTCCGTGAACGGCCGGCTGAGAACGAGAGACGTCAGCTTGTCGTGGAACGCCTGGTCAATGGCGGTGGCCGTTGTGTCTGGATACGATTTATCCCCGCATTTCGGGCACTCGTACCAGGCGCCGTTGGCAATCGAAATAGAGCCAAGGTGCTTTCGGGAAAGCGTAAGCTCTCCTTGGGTGAGCTTCAATGCAACATGGCATTTCAAGCACTTCATGTTTGGATCGCTCTTACTTCTTTTTAAAGCTCTGGACATGAACCATGACTCTGGTCAAACACGACACCTGGAAAGAAAGTGGAGGGGAGCCGTTTGTAAAAATCTTTTGGCTTGAGGGCGCGGATGGCGTTTTTAATGTCCGCCCAACCATAACCGAAATCCCGATTCGCGGTTTTCAGGCATTCACCGGACGCCATGCCGTCGCCCCGGTCGATCAGGGCGACGACGCGCGCCAGCGGGTAGAGCGCGGCCTCACGTTCATCCATAAGATACCATAGGGTTGAACGGTTTCAACTTTTTTATGC
>CAYYBV010000158.1:506-4763 GCA_964469675.1 uncultured Verrucomicrobiota bacterium | reverse complement strand
CCGGTCGTCTGCCGGCCGTTTCCCGCTCTTTCGGCGGCCTTAGCCGCATTCCAGTGCGCATCCAGCTCCGCGAGGGTGCATTGCGCCAGTTCGCGTCCGGAAAGCCGTGCCCGCTGCTCAACCGCCTGGACCCGTTTGGCAAATTTAGCCACGGCGCGCTCTAAAACTTCTTCGGCATTCAGTTTTTGGAAGCGGCAGAGGTTCACCACGGCAAATAACAGATCGCCCAGTTCTTCGCTGGTATGTTCCGCGTTCCCCGCGGCCAGCGCCTGCTTGACTTCCGCAAGTTCCTCGTCAATTTTTGCGATTACGTCATGCACCTGGTTCCAGTCGAAGCCCACCCGCGCCAGGCGCTTCTGAAGGTGGTGAGCCTTGTGCAGTGCCGGCAGATGGCGGGGCATATCGCCGAGCAGCGAGGACGGCTCGCCGGGGCGCTTGCCGGCGGCATCCTTTTTTTCCTGGATTTTGATGGCTTCCCAATTTTTCAGCACATCTTGGGACCCGGATACGCGGGCATTGCCGAACACGTGCGGGTGCCGCCGGATCAGTTTCGTGCAGATGCGATCCACCACGTCCGCGAAGGCAAACTGACCCTGTTCCCGACGGATCTGCGCCTGGAACACCACCTGCAAAAGCAGGTCGCCCAGTTCATCGGCATGTTTGTCCGCCTGACCAGAATCAATTGCGTCGATGACCTCGTAGCACTCCTCGACCAGATACTGCTTCAGCGATTCCAGTGTTTGTTCGCGGTCCCAGGGACAGCCGTCCGCCCCGCGCATTTTCGCCATGATATCAAGCAGGTTCTGGAGGGTGTGCATAAAAGAAATGCAAAAATAAAAATGCAGGGTTTGGCATTCAGGCCCGGCTTGAATGCATGGCGCCGATAGAATCCATGCGCCTTGCCGGCGCATTAATCAGGTTAAGCGTGCTAGGTTATTCAGCGTTTTTCGTTTTGTGGTTTTTATTTAACGTGTCCGCCAGCTTGCGCGAAATGCGCATGGCGCAAAAATCGGCGCCGCACATCGTGCAGTGATCCTTGGCTTCCGCCAGCACGGGGGGGGTCGCGCGGAAACGCTCACGCGCGCGCTTGCCATCCAGCGCCAGGTTGAATTGGCAATTCCAATCAAACTTGGTCCGGGCGCGGGTCATGGCATCATCCCAGTCGCGGGCGCCGGGCAAGTTGCGGGCCAGGTCGGCGGCGTGCGCCGCAATCCGGTAGGCCACCAGGCCTTCGCGGACCTCGGTCTCCGTCGGCAAGCCCAGATGTTCCGCCGGGGTTACGTAACAGAGGAGCGATGCGCCATAATAGGCCGCCGCCGTCGCGCCAATGCAGGAGGTGATATGATCATAGCCGGGGGCCACGTCGGTCACTACTGGCCCCAGCACATAAAAAGGCGCACCGGCACATACGCGAATTTCGCGCTCGACGTTCATTTGAATCTGGCCGAAGGGCACATGGCCGGGACCTTCCACCATGACTTGAACACCCCGCCGGCGGCAGCGCCCAACGAGTTCGCCCAAGGTGTCAAGCTCCGCAAACTGGGCGGCATCGCTGGCATCCGCCTGGCAGCCCGGCCGCAGGCCGTCGCCCAGCGAAACGGTGACATCGTGCGCCCGGCAGATATCGAGCACCTCGTCCCAACGGGTATAGAGTGGATTTTCCTGCCCGCGCGCCACCATCCAGGCTGCCATGATCGCGCCGCCCCGGCTGACAATACCGGCCAAACGCTGCATGGCCAAGGGGACATGCGCCTGGAGCAGTCCCGCATGCATGGTCATAAAATCAACGCCTTGCGCGGCCTGCTCGGCGATGACCTCGATCAGCACGTCGGGATCAAAGTCTTCTATCGCGCCGCCCGTCCGGGAGACCGCTTCGTAGATCGGCACCGTGCCGAAAGGCGCCGGGCAGTGCGCCAGCATGGCTTTACGCAACAACGCCAGATCCGTGCCAACGCTCAGGTCCATAATGCAATCGGCGCCTGCGGCCAGGGCTGTGTTCAACTTGGCCAATTCGGTCTTGTCGTCAGAATTTGCGGCAGAACGCCCGATGTTGGCATTGACCTTGGTGCGAAACAGGCGACCTACGATCTGAGGCGCCAAACTTGTATGCGCAGGATTGGCCGGCAGCACAGCGCGACCGGCGGCGAGTTCCGTCATCACTTGCGCGACGGATACGCGTTCAGCCTTAGCCGCGGCCTGCATGGCCGGCGTGGCCGAGCCTAGGCGCGCGAACTCAAGCTGGGTCTGCATGGTGATTTCTCGTCCGGATTTGCTGTTTACAGCCATTTTTGAAGGCGCCTGATTACCGGAAGGCACATGCATGCAGGAGCGCCCGCAAATCCTTGGCATTCAAATCCTTCAGGTTTTCGACCACCTGGTCGGCGCCACCGAAATCCTGGTAAGAAGTAAACTCGTCGGGAACCACGACACAGCGCAGGCCAGCTTCAAGCGCCGAGTTGCAAGCCACGGCGCTTTCGACCACGGCCACACAATGGCGCGCCGGAATGCCGATGGCCTTGCAGGTCATCAGCCAGCAGTCCGGGGTTGGCGTGTTCCCGGTTGTTTTCTGCATGACACACATAGGGGCTGTTTCCTGGAGGCCGAGATGGGCGAGCAAGGCCTTGGCCTGTTCATCGGGCAAGAGCGACAAAGCCCCGATTTTAAAGTTGAGCTTGGCCGCTTCGGTCAAAAGCGAATCAAGCGTGGCGTTTAATTTAACTGCCGGACGGGTAATCTCGCGGAGAAATACATCTTGAATTGCGTGCGCCAATTTGTCCGCCGATAGGGATTGCTTGTCCAAAGTTGCGAGCAAACGCGCCAGTCCTTGCGCCAGCGAATTTACCAGGCCGAACCGCGACCACAATACAGGGTTCAAGCTGACCTGCTTGTCCTTGAGAACTTTCTGGCAGGCCTCAAAAAGGAGCCGCTGGCCGGGTATGGCTAATTTTTCAAGTTCAAATACCAGCCCACAGGATACGGGTGGTAGCGTGGACTTCTTCCGGGCTTCGCCTGTCTGTGTACCCATAATAGTTATACTCCATTCTCAGGGACCGTGGTTGACTCTATTTTCTATAAAAGCTGGCTATGTAAAAGAACGGGTGACTATAGGTTTCTAAACCGACCCCGTCAAGCATTTTTGGCGCCGCGGTCTTGGAGTTTTCAAAATCGGAATATTTGGCGCGCGCAAAAACGGCGAAATGCAACCATCAAGGAACATGGTATTTAAACAGGATGGCAGGGGGGGGTGTTTGCCTGGGCGCTCCTTCAGTGTCGCGCTGGTTTCGTCCCGGTGTTTGTAAAAGACGGACTTGGCGCCAGTGGTTTCTTGAATAAGGAATGCGGCTTATCTGCAATGGCAACGAGCTCCAATCTATCCGGAATAGACTGCTGCGGAAAAGAAAATAATTACACCAAGCATTTTCACACATCTTCCAGTCAATAAATTGTGCGACACAATAATGTCACACCTTTAATAAAAGAGACAAAATGTCTCTATATTGAGTTTTTATAAAAAATATATAACAAAGCTAATTAATTATATTTATTTGTTATTCAACAAGATGCTATTGCGATTATATCTTCTGGTTGTATGTTGGCATATTACTTGCTTCTAATATAATTGGAAAATTAAATATTAATGATAACGGTAACGGATTATTTTCAGGAGAATTTACAATGTCAAAAGTATTAGGCATTGATTTAGGCACGACCAATTCATGCATGGCCATTATGGAAGGTGGTCAGCCGGTGGTTATTCCCAATGCGGACGGGATGCGTACGACGCCGTCGGTGGTGGCCTTTACCAAGAGTGGCGAGCGGTTGGTCGGCCAGGCGGCTAAACGCCAGTCGGTTACAAACCCCAAAAACACCATTTATTCCATCAAGCGTTTCATGGGGCGCAAATTTGACGAAGTGGCCCATGAGATTACGCTGGTGCCTTACCAAGTTGTCCGGGGCAAGAACGGCGATGCCAATGTCAAGATCGGCGATAAAATCTATTCGCCGCCGGAAATCTCTTCCATGATCCTGCAGAAGATGAAAGCCGATGCCGAAGCCTATCTGGGTGAGAAAATTACCCAGGCGGTCATTACCACGCCGGCCTATTTCAATGACAGCCAGCGCCAGGCCACCAAGGATGCCGGCAAGATTGCCGGGCTCGAGGTTTTGCGCATCATCAATGAGCCGACGGCGGCCTCGTTGGCCTACGGGCTGGACAAGAAAAAGGACGAAAAAATAGCGGTCTATGACCTGGGCGGC
>CAYYBV010000158.1:0-496 GCA_964469675.1 uncultured Verrucomicrobiota bacterium | reverse complement strand
TGCGCCATCGAAAACGTGAACGGCCCGTTCGTCTTCGACGTTTCCACGCTGGAAATCGGTGACGGCGTGTTCGAGGTTAAAGCCACTAACGGCGACACCCATCTGGGCGGCGATGATTTTGACCAGGCGATTATTAATTGGCTGGTGATGGAATTCAAAAAGGACAATGGCATTGACCTTGCGAAGGATGCCATGGCCCTGCAACGTCTAAAGGAAGCCGCCGAGAAAGCCAAATGCGAGCTTTCCACGTCCCAGCAGACGGATATTAATTTGCCTTTCATCACGGCCGACGCCTCCGGTCCCAAGCATCTCAATATCACCATGACGCGCGCCAATCTGGAAAAGCTGGTGGACGCTTTAATCGAGCGCACGGTTGGGCCGGTGCGCGCCTGTATAAAAGATTCCGGTATTGAAATGGAAAAAATTGACGAGGTCGTGCTGGTGGGCGGCATGACCCGCATGCCCAAGGTCCAGGATCAGGTCAAGGAGATTTTCG
>CAYYBV010000157.1:2938-4853 GCA_964469675.1 uncultured Verrucomicrobiota bacterium | reverse complement strand
GGGTCAACAGCCGCGCTAAAGTGCGCGTCAAACGCGCCGGCGACCTGCTGCACGAGGGATCAATCATGACCTTGAAACGTTTCCAGGATGAAGTCAGCGAAGTGCGCGAAGGCCAGGAATGCGGCATCCGCCTGAAAAACTTTGCGGACGTGGCGCCGGGTGATGTTCTGGAGTTTTTTGAGGTCGAAAAAATCCCGCAGAAGCTGTAAGCCCCGTTCGTGGTTCCAACACAGTTTTTGTCAGCGAACAAAAAAAAACAACCGCTGGTTACACTGATGGCCCGGCTGGCGAAAAGCCTGCGAGTTTTTGTCATACCAACAACCGTGTTCATCCGTGATAAAATGACTTCGGATTAGCCCCATGAGCGTAGAACGCATCATCCGCGTCAACGAGCTGCTCAAGCGCGAGATCGGCGACCTGTTGTTCAAGGTTATGCAAGCAAGCGAATTGGATCTGGCGTCCGTGACGATCACGCGCGTTGTGACCAGCAAGGACCTGCGCGAAGCACGGGTGTACGTCTCAATTCTGGGACATGAGGATCAACGCCCGCACATGCTGGCGCTTTTGAGCCGGCGGCGCGCTGAGTTCCAGCGGCGGATCAATAAAGACATTACGCTCAAGTATACCCCGCGCCTGACGTTTGAACTGGACACATCGGTAGAAGAAGGCGACCACGTGCTGGCGGTTCTCGCCAAGCTGGAAGCAGCAAACCCCACGCCGCCGCAGACACCGATATAAAATAATTTCAATGTATGAACCTCGCGCTTCAGGCAATCGTCAAGCGATTTGACAATGTTACCGCCGTGGACGACATCACCCTGGAGATCAACGCCGGCGAATGTTTTTTCCTGCTGGGTCCCTCCGGATGCGGCAAGACCACGCTCCTGCGCATGATCGCTGGTTTTTGCAATCCCGACGAGGGCCAGATCCTGTTTAACGGGCAACCCGTCAACAATCTGCCACCCTACCGCCGCAACACACCCCTGGTATTTCAGAACTATGCGCTCTGGCCACACTTGACCGTGTTCGATAACATCGCTTTCGGCTTGACCGTGCCGAGGCGAACTTGCCCGGCGCGGGAACGACGCGAGCGTGTCGGGCGCATGCTGGCCGCCATGCACATGGAGGACATGGCGCAGCGCAAACCGAATCGGCTCTCCGGCGGACAGCAACAGCGCGTGGCCCTGGCGCGGGCACTGGTCGTTGCTCCCGGCTGCCTGCTGCTGGATGCACCGCTCCCCCCCCTGGACGCCAAGCTGCGCCTGGAAATGCGCGAGGAAATCAGGCGGCTGGTCAAACAGTTGGGCATCACTACGATCTATGTTACCCATGACCAGAAGGAAGCGTTGAGCATGGCGGACCGCTGCGCAATTCTACGCCAGGGTCGCGTGGAACAGGTCGGTGCACCACGCGACCTTTATGAACGACCCGCCAATCGATTCGTTGCCGACTTTATCGGCAGCGCCAACCTGATTCCCGGCAAGGTTCGGGCCTTGAGCAACGGCCGGGCCAGCATCATCACCGGTTTCGGCGAATGGACGGCCCGCGACCTTTGCGGCGCGTTTCCGCCGGGCACCGCAGTTACCCTGGCCGTACGTCCCGAAGCTTTGTGCCTGGGAACATCTTCCGGCACGGATTTCAACCGTTTTGCGGGGCGCCTGGCGGAAACAATTTACCTGGGGGAAGCCACGGAATACTGGATCCGGATGGCGGATGGTTTTGTCATGAAGGCACTGGCAAGCGGCCCGGCCCGCAGTGCTGCGCACAGCATCACCGGTGGACCGGTCATCACCGGTGGAGCGGCGGCAACAACCGAAATCCCGTTCCATGTCAATCCGGACGATGCAATCGTGCTGGCAGCGGAGTGAAGGCAAACACCAGGCAATGGCTCGGATCATGGAAAATATTTGATGAA
>CAYYBV010000157.1:0-2928 GCA_964469675.1 uncultured Verrucomicrobiota bacterium | reverse complement strand
GGACGGCAGACAGACTATGCATTCTTTTTATTTTTCCCGATGAAACAACCAGACATCCCCACCCTGCTACTTTGCCTGACACTAGTCATCGTGCTGCTTGTGCCGTTCCTGCTCAAGCCGAAGCAAGACGCCTTTCCAGCCGGCAAAAAAACACTCGTCATCCTGAGCCCGCACAATGAGTCCGTGCGATATGAATTCGAGCGGGCCTTTCGCCGCTGGCATCGCGCACAGTTCGGTGAAACCGTAGCTATTGACTGGCGGAACATCGGTGGCACCAGCGAAATTATCCGGTACCTCGACAGCGAATTTACGGCCGCCGAACGGGTGGGCCATGCCGGCATCGGCATTGATTTATTCTTCGGGGGCGGCGCGTACGACCATGCCCGGCAGGCGCGCAAAGGACATACCGAACCATGCGGGCTGCGTCAACGCCATCCGGAGTGGTTGACCGAAACCATCATCCCGGCCACATTTTCCGGCGAGGCATTTTATGATTCTGCGGACCGCTGGTACGGATGCTGTCTCAGCAGTTTCGGCATCTGCTGGAATCAAGACGTCCTCGCCGACCATGGCATTCACCGCGCACCGCAAAGCTGGGCTGACCTGGCCGATTTCAAATATTACCGTTTGGTGGCCCTGGCCGATCCCACCAAAAGCGGATCCATCAACAAGGCCTTTGAGATGCTGATCCAGGAGCAAATGCGGGCCGAAGTAATCGGGCTCGCGGTGCCGGACGGGCAGGCCGCAACGACGGCAGCGGCCACCACCGAGCAGCTGGCTGCCGGGTGGCGCCGCGCGTTCGGCGTCATCCGCCGAATAGGCGCCAATGCCCGTTACTTTACTGACTCGGCCAGTAAGGTTCCAATTGATGTCGCCCAGGGCGCGGCGGCCGCCGGCATGTGCATTGATTTTTACGGGCGTTTTGAGAGTGAAACAATTGCCCGCAACGAACGGTCAACCCGCATGGTTTATATCACCCCCGTTGGCGGCTCATCCATATCGGTGGACCCCATTAGTCTCATGCGGGGCGCCCCGCACCGGGAGCTGGCGGAACGATTTATTGATTTTTGCCTAAGCCCGGACGGACAATTGCTCTGGAATACGCGCGTGGGCGCAAGCGGTGGGCCGGAGCGCTACGCGCTGCGCCGGCTACCGATCCGCAAAGATATGTATGCGCCTGTCTTCCAGCAGGTGATGTCAGATCCCGACGCCCTGCCCTATGTGCGCGGCGGCAACTTCGTGTATCAGGAGGAATGGACCAGCCCGCTGTTTGCGCTCATCCGCATATTGATTCGCACCCAATGCATTGATACGCACCTGGAATTGGCCGAGGCCTGGGAGGCCATAAACCGTAACGGCGGACCTGCCGCCTGCCCGGAAGCCTGGGGCGCTTTCATGGCCATGCCGCCCAACGCGGAATATCATCACGCCCTGGCAAGCACCGCCCGGCAACTGGACGACAAATTAACCGAAGCACGCTTGACGCGGGAGTGGATTGTTTTTTTCCGGAACCAGTACCGGCAGGCCCGCGACCTGGCAGAATTAAAATCAACGCACAAGCCAAGCTTCGAATTAAAAGCTCGGTGTGGAGCATGACCGCTTTAAACACGCATCTTACAATTTTAAATTAGACGTTCACGCTGGAATGTTTATCTGGTTGATCATCATGAAAAAAACCGGCGCCATCCTGATTGCGGCGATCATCTTCTGCCTGCTGGGCCTGTTTTTTTTCTGGCCGCTGGCACTGACGATACAAAGCGCCTTCGTATTCAACCACGCGTGGACCCTGTCAATTTTCAAAGAACTCTTTCAAAACCCGCTTTACATCGAAGGGCTGCGCAACAGTCTGGCCCTGGCGATTGTCACAACGTTCCTGGTAGTATGCTTCGCCCTGCCCCTGGCAATGCTGGCCGCCCGGTTCAATTTTTGGGGTAAAACCTGGCTGACCGGGCTGATCCTGCTGCCCATGATCCTGCCGCCGTTTGTAGGCGCCATCGGAATTTGCCAGATCCTGGGGCCTTACGGCGTAATTAACGCCGCCATGGTCAAATTGCATCTGATCGACTGGTCCCAAGCCGTTGATTGGTTGGGCCGCGGCCGTTTTTGGGCTGTGGCCATCACCGAGGCCCTGCATCTTTATCCTATTTTTTATCTCAACGCCGTGGCGGCCATCGCCAACTTGGACCCAACCCAGGAAGAAGCGGCGGAAAACATGGGGTGTACCGGCTGGCGCCGTTTTCGGCGCATCACCCTGCCCCTGATCATGCCCGGCCTGTTTGCCGGTGGCACGCTGGTATTTATCTGGTCGTTTACCGAGCTGGGGACGCCGCTCATGTTCGACTATTCGCGGGTGACCGCCGTGCAGATTTATAACGGCATCCAGGATATCGGCGCCAGCCCATTACCATATGCGCTGGTCGTGGTCATGCTGGTGGCTTCGGCCGGGTTCTATGCAATCGGCAAAGGATTGTTCGGCCGCTCCAGTTACGCAATCATGACCAAAGGCAGTACTGCGGGCAGCATCCAAAGCCTGAATGGCGTGCGTTCCGGCGCAGCTTTCAGCTTGTTTGCGATCGTATTCCTGCTGGCAATCCTGCCGCATCTCGGACTGATTTTTACGAGCTTCAGCCAGGCCTGGTATCGTTCCGTGGCGCCCACACAATGGACGCTCGAATGGTATCACCAGGCGCTCGGGCACGGCCTCACCCTGCCCAGTATCCGTAATAGTTGCTTTTATGCCTTACTGGCCATGGGCGCCGACATGCTACTGGGCGTTGCCGCAGCGGTGGTTATTGTGCGCAGCTCCTTGCGTTGGCGCGGCATACTGGATACTTTGATTATGCTTCCGCTGGCGGTCCCCGGCATCGTGCTGGCATTCGGCTACATCACCATGAGCCAGCCCGGACGGCTGCTTGCTTACCTTGATCC
>CAYYBV010000156.1:0-4858 GCA_964469675.1 uncultured Verrucomicrobiota bacterium | reverse complement strand
GCACCCCGACTGCGGTCGGGCTACGCCCTCCCTTCGTAGGGGATGGACAAACAAGCACGCATGATCTATTATCAATAACAGATTCAGACTAACTCTCTTGCTGGCTCGAAAAGTTGGGCCCGGTCATATGGATAATATAGATGGGGCTGGGTAGACACACAAGCGGGAAATGCTCACGGAGTGGGCATTAAAAACTTGACTGCTTGCCTAGCCTGTCACATGCTGAATGCATTTTATGGTCATTCGTGGCAGAAAACGGCACGCAGGCATGCAAGTCACGACAAAAAACTTTCAACCACGGCCATGCACATCGAAAACTCCATAATCCTCTGCCACCGCCTGATCAAGGGCGAATACCGCCTGCTGACGCTGAAGTCCAAGAAAATTGCGCCGATGGTCCAACCCGGCCAGTTTGTCCACCTGCGCGTGCCATCCTCGGCAAATGCCATTTTGCGCCGGCCTTTCAGTGTATTCCAGGCCCAACCCGACCGGCTGGCCATCCTGTACAAAATCGTCGGCAAAGGCACGCAGGCCATGGAAGCATTACGCGCCGGCGATAAAGTCAGCCTCGTTGGGCCACTTGGTAACGGATTTCCCAGCCTGCGCAACAACAGACTACCGCTGCTCGTGGCCGGCGGCTACGGCATGGCCGCGCTTTACCTGGTGGCCCAACGCGCGCGGGTTAGAGGAATTGTGTTTGTCGGCGGGAAAAGCGCGGATGATATCCTTTGCGTAAATGATTTTCGAAAACTGGGCTGGAACGTGCGTGTGGCTACCGAAGATGGCAGCGCCGGTCAAAAGGGATTAGTCACGCGTATTCTGGAGGCGTGGCTCAACAAAAACCTGCGGGCGCGTACCCCCGAATTTTTTGCCTGCGGCCCAAACGGCCTGTTAAAGGCAATTTGTAAACGCGTCGAGCGCGGCGGCTGGGACGCTTGGATTTCCATGGACCGCCACATGGGCTGTGGTCTGGGCGCCTGCTTGGCCTGTGTGCAAAAAGTGCGCAAGCTGGATGCGGCCGGCAGGGCAACATGGACCTGGGCGCGCGTCTGCAAGGATGGCCCGGTATTTGCCTGCCGGGATATTGTGTGGGAGGACTGAAAGGGACTCGATAGGAAAAAGAACCATGCGCAAGCTCAAACCAGACCTGACCACCCGCATCGGCAACCTCGTCATGCAAAATCCGGTCATGACGGCTTCCGGCACATTCGGCTACGGCCCGGAATTTGCCGGGCTCGTTAATCTTAACCGGCTGGGCGCCATCGTGGTTAAAGGCATCAGCCTCAAGCCCACCCAAGGCAACCCGGCCCCGCGCTTGGTGGAAGTGCCCGGTGGTTTACTCAATGCCATTGGCCTGCAGAACCCAGGCTTCGAGGGATTTGTTCGTGACTATCTGCCATTTCTGCGACAATACCAAACACCGGTAATTATCAACATTTGGGGCCACACGGTTGCGGAATACGCAGCCATCGCCGAACGCTTCAGCGGTGTACCCGGTGTGCACGGCTTGGAATTAAACATCTCCTGCCCAAATATCAAGCGTGGCGGCATCGCGTTTGGCACCGACCCGAAAATGGCGCAGCGGGTTATCAGCGCCGTGCGCGCACATACCCGCCTGCCGCTGATTCCAAAACTTTCCCCAAATGTACCGGCCATCGCGGAATTCGCACGGATTGCTGAGGCCTGTGGGGCCGATGCCGTCTCGCTGATCAATTCTTTTCCCGCGATGGCAATTGATATCGAAACGCGTCGGCCGATCCTGGCCAATATCACCGGCGGACTGACTGGCCCGGCGATTCACAGCATTGCGCTCAAAATGATCTGGGAAACGGCTCGGGCCATCAAAATCCCCGTGATCGGCATGGGGGGCATCACCACGGCCAAGGAGGCTTTAGCCTTTATTATTGCCGGCGCTTCCGCGGTTGCCGTGGGTACGGCCAACTTCACTGACCCCCTCTGCACCCTGGCCGTTATCAAAGGCATCGAGGCCTATCTGGTGCGCCACAGCTTGCCTTCGGTGCGCGCCCTGGTCGGCACGCTGGCAACCATCGACACAGCCGCAAAATCTAGTTGACCAAGGTGGACTATATGACAGCACGACGGCGATGGCTCACATCCGGCACGCTGGCGTTTTTATTAATCGTTGTAACTGGCTATTTATTCTGGATGCCTTACGATCCAACTGCCTTGTATCGCGCCATCCCCGCAAATGCCACCCTGATCAGCTCGCACCATAACCTGGCGCAACGCTGGTCGCAGTTATCCACCAACATCTGGCTGGTTCCTTTTAACGACAACGCGGAAATATCCGGACAGTTTCCGCAGTCCAACACACTTGTTTCGATTTCAAGACTGATGCGTCTGGCCCGGCACGAAACTTTGCTCGCATATCTACCAGCAACGGGCGGCGCCGGCCAACCAACTTGGATGGCGGCCTCCTGGATCGGAGGCTGGAGCCCTTGCGTGCGCTGGGCCCTGTTTTTGGGACGCTGGACGGGCGGCCAATGGCCGGGTATCAAAAACCTGGGCGTCTTTGGCGGACGAACAATGTGGGGTCTGCAAAAGCCTTGGGCCGACGGGCGGCAACTGTCGTTCGCCTGTGGCGATGGTGTTTTTATGGCCTGCTTATCGCCCAATCCATCCGCAATTCTTTATGCGCTCATGGCCTATGATAAATTGACACCTTCCATGCAGGCAATTTCCAAATTACGGACAACCTTACGGACCACCGCGCCGGATATCGCCTGGTATCAATGGCCAGAATCAACCGGCACGGAACCATTTACCTTGACCGGCGAGCTTAACCAATTGGATGACCAGGGCCTTTCCGCAACTATCCGGTTACAGCCAAATCCATGCCGCCAGGCACGATTGGCGGACAGCATGAACATCACTGCCGTAGAGCAGGCCCTGGGCAATCTGCCGGCGCTGGTCACAATGCTGCCATTAACCACACTGCAGGACGGACTGCGCCCGGCGAAAACCAACTCAACCTGGATCCAGGAAATCAGCCGCATACTTGCTTCCGATTGGATTCAACAGAATACCAACGGCCTGGTGCTGGCGCTCTTCACCGGCGAATACGGCGGCGGCTACGGCCGCAAGCCCTTGCGCATGAGCGTTCCGACCTTGATGGCTTTTATCCGTGTGCGGCAGCCGGCGAACATTAGCCGCATGATCGGCCGCGAACTTGACCTGCTTAATGCCCGGCAAAGGCTGGGACTCATTCAGGATCCAATCCCGCTGACCGTGGGGGCGCAAACGATTTGGACGATTGAAATTACCGGATTACTTCAACACACCGCGCTGGAGGCGGAAGATCGTCCCGCCTACACACTTGTCGGGGACTGGCTGATTGTATCCAGCCAAGCCGGCAGCCTGGCGAAACTGATGCAAAGGATCCAGAAGCCGGAAAACACCGCTGCGCGAAAGCCTGCCGACTGGCACAACATGATGGCAACCACAAACACCTCGGGGCTGGTCTGGCTGGACCTTGATACCGGCGGCAAAACCATCCAACTGGCGTTAAGCCTGTGGGGCCTGAGCCGGCGCACGGCCGACACGCCTTCGATGCCAAACTCCGTCAAGGCCGCACGAACACTTCTGGAAAGAATCCGCCCGCTCCAATCTTGTAAATTATGGATGGAACCGGATGGCTCCAACGCAGTTGTGCGGGTGGAGATTGGGCCGCGACCAAAACCATAAGCGGGTTAATTCAGATATGGCCCGGCAGCCTATCGGCCACATCGAAAACAGCATTGAATTACCTCAATTTTGCACGAACATCAGCGTTATTGTCATATTTTGTCAATAAACACGGCGTGCAAGTTATTTTTTGCACCACTTTCCCTTTTAACCCAACGGGTTATGAAGGCATCCTACAAAAACGCTGATGTTCGCCGGAAAAGACGGTCGCATGATTTTGCCGCATCTGCTTCGTTGCAAAGGGCTTGCAGTATGCTTATACAGCGGCGCCCTTCGCGCCTCGCATCTGTGGCAAACTAATGCGATGCAAAATTAAGGAATTAACTTTCTTTAGCAATCTTGCGCTTCGCCCGGCCCACGGGCCAATCAGTCACCGACTGGCCCAGCAGCTCGCCCCACTTTTGCATCGCCAGCTTCAAGGCCAGCGCTCGGTGTGAAATTCTATTTTTAAGCGCGGCATCCATCTGCGCAAATGTCTGCTCGCAGTTATCAGGAACAAAAAGCGGATCGTAGCCAAAACCATACTCGCCACGGCACTCGTGTAAAATCTGGCCCTGGCAAACACCTTCGACAATCTGGGCGCGACCAGTGGGGCTGGAAAGGGCCACGACACATATAAACCGCGCCACGCGATGCTTTTCTTTTGCCAGCAGGCTTAACAGCTTGAGATTATTGGCAATGTAATCAACCGGTTCCCCTGCAAAACGCGCCGAATATACCCCCGGCGCGCCGTTCAGCGCTTCAACCTCCAGGCCGGAATCATCCGCCAGCGTCCAGAGTTTCGTCTGCATGGCCAACGAAACCGCTTTTTTGACGGCATTAGCCTGGAAAGTTTTGCCGTCTTCAATGACTTCGGGAAGCCCTTCGATTTCATGGGCACCAACGATTTCCAGGCCGGACAGCTGGAAGATCGCGCGTATTTCCGTGAGCTTGTGCGGGTTACGGCTGGCAATCAGGAGCTTCATATTGGTCGCTTATGGCGTCATAAAGTGGTTGACAGGCCATGCGTTGCGCGGCAGTATTACATACAAGCCCTATATTCACACGGAGTAAACATAACCATGATTTGGTGCACGGGGCGGGAGTTGAACCCGCACGTCATTACTGACATTAGCCCCTTAAACTAACGCGTCTGCCATTCCGCCACCCGTGC
>CAYYBV010000155.1:0-4923 GCA_964469675.1 uncultured Verrucomicrobiota bacterium | reverse complement strand
CAGAACATATCTGATTCAGGATCAATTGCAAGCAGATTATCGCGGCGCCAGCGCGCGACCAATACACGCTTGACAACCGCGCGCGCAATCATTCATATTGTTTGCACCAGCAAGCAAAGCGGGCTGAAAGATGACATGCAGGCATATGATATGCTGATCTTCGGTCCGCTTTGATGACGCTTGTTTCGGCGGGCGAACCGCAGTTTAGTTTCAGGGGCCGTTAACTCAGTGGAAGAGTGCTATCCTCACACGGTAGAAGTCGCAGGTTCAAGCCCTGCACGGCCCACCAGCCTTCGCTGTGGAACACAGCGCCAAACGCCGCCGGACTGACCCGCCCTCTTAAACCGCGAACATCCAGGGTCGCCCCGATACCCGCCAAGGTAGCAAGGCAAAACGGGGGTGTGCACTAGCCGGAAAACCGAATGTAATTCGTCTGCTTAATTTGTAAGCTATTAGCAATCAGGAAGGCATTTTTGTTGCCGCTTCGATTATAGGGGCAACCACCTTCAGCCCCTTTTCGAGTTCTGATTGACATTTGACACAATATTGAACTCCAGGCAACGCACGGCGCCGCTCTTCAGGAATAGCAACCTTGCATTCCTCACAGTGAGTCAAGCTTTTGCCATCTGGCAATCGGCTTTTAGCTAATAGCACTCCGGATTCCACTGTCGCAGCTATTTGTTCCTGTACCGACCCATCGGGGGACCAACCAACGGCCATAAATACACCTCTTATTCCCGGCAATTATCCCAAGCAATAAACGAATAAAAAAATAACAATTACATTTCTTTGCATTTAATAACCCCGTTAATCAATGTGATTTCAGGATTAAAAACCATAACTCCTTGCAACCAAATGTGACATCTATTCAATGGATCTTGATGGCCTTAACCGGGCAGACTCGTTCACAGCCACGTCGTTTGTCGCACTGGGTTTCATCCGTCACCCTGCATATGTGCTCGGCCGCATCCAAAAAAAGGATCTTTTTCGGACAGAGTTTGACACAGGCCCCGCAACCAACACACAGATCCTCGTCAATAACCACAATCTTGTTCATGGATTAATTTGTTTCTGGTAATTTGTTATGGTGACGCTGTTTTCTGTCGGCTTACCCCCACCCCCCACAGACAGCACGCTCTTGGCTTCAAGGCAACACCTGGTTCGGCAAAAGTTTACCGAAAATCACACAATCACCCATCGGCAAAAAGCATAGATTTAACGTGCGCGCCATCATGCATATTTAAATGCTTTTATCGTATCGCCGCCGGAAGAAGCAAGTTAACATTTTCCACCGCCACTTCCAGCCTGTCGGTCTTGCGAAACCCTGCTGATTTCAATTGGCCGAGGATCTGCTCCATGAAGGATTCCGGCGTCGAGGCCCCGGCGGTAAGACCTATGACCGCATGCCCCTGTAAGGATATACTGCGCATGTCGTCAAGATTTGACACCATATACGCAGCGCCCGGAAGGTGCTGGGCGGCTATTTCAAAGAGGCGCCGGGTATTGGAACTGTTTTTTGAACCCAGAACCAAAACAAGATCAGCGCGCTTGCACAACGCGACGGCCGCCTTTTGCCTGTTTTCCGTCGCATAACATATATCCTTGTATGGATGGGTTTCAAGGTAGGAAAACCTGCGTTTCAACGTGCTGATTATCTGTTGCGTGGCGCTGACGCTGAAGGTTGTCTGGGTAACCACAACCGCTTTGCCGTTGTTGCATACAGGCTGAATTTTCTGCGCTTCCTCCAGCGTGCAAAGCACCTTAATATTTTCAGGCGCCTCCCCGGCGATACCGACGATTTCTTCATGTCCGCTGTGGCCGATAATAAACACGGTATATGCTTTTGCGGCATAATAACGAACCTTTTTATGGATCTTCTCCACGAAAGGGCAGGTTGCATCAATTACGCGCAGACGCGCCTTTTCGGCAGCCAGGCGGACCTCTGGTGCTACACCATGCGCACTAAAAAGAACCGTGGCCCCGGATGGCACCTCGGAAATATCCTCGACAAAAATTATGCCCTGCGCTTTGAGCTCGCCGACCACGTTTGCGTTATGGACAATTTCTTTGAGGCAATAGATCGGCCGCTTGTAACGCGCCAGTGTTTTCTTGGCGGCCGCAATGGCCCGCACCACCCCGGCGCAGAAACCATGCGGGTATGCGACAACAACACGTTTATCCGGCAATTTATCCATATCAACCAGCCCATGGATCATTAATAGCTTGAAGACTGCAGTCATTATCATTATTAACAAGACATGTTCAATAAATTAATCGTCTGCACAAACAATTTCGTCATCCGTTTCAGAAAGCACAGATTTTTGGCCGAAAATGTGCTACTGTTGGCGCCGCGCTGCATCCATCGGGTCGAATGCAAGCTTAATGTGGAAAACGACATCAGCGAATGCGCGCTATGCGGCAAATGTAACGTTAAGGAACTGGCGGAGCTCAGCAGGGAATACGGCGTACGATGCAGAATAAGCCGCGGCGGACGGGAGGCGGCCCAATACGCGGGGGATTCTTGTGTGCGAGGTGTGATCGCGGTAGCCTGCATGAAAGAGCTCGCCGCAGGAATTTTTACTTTATTCCCAAAGCCGGTAATCGCCGTGCCAAACTGCCTGCCCAACGGGGCATGCAAGGACACTTGCGTGGATGTAGCGGCCATCAGACGCGCAATGAATGCGATGATCCTACGCAAATGATTTTAACGATCAAAACCGTCTGAAGCCCGATTACGCACATGACGAGCACCGGCGCACCTCGTCATATTTTATGACCGCCACCATCGAAGCGCCAAAGCCTGCACGCATAAGGCACCTCAGACATGGTTCAAAACTTGTTACGCATGATCGTGTGGCGCGCCCGCACAATCCTCTTGCCGAATTTCAAATCGCTTAATTTTACCGCTAATCGTCTTGGGAAGTTCCGTGACAAATTCAATAACTCTCGGATACTTATAAGGGGCGGTTACTTTTTTGACATGCGCCTGAAGCTCTTTTTTCAGTGCCGCCGATGGTTGATAGCCCTTGGCCAGTACTATGCTCGCCTTGACAACCTGTCCCTTGTCGGGGTCCGGCATGCCGGTGACAGCGGTTTCAAGCACCGCGGGATGCTCCATGAGCGCGCTTTCCACTTCAAACGGCCCGATGCGATACCCCGAACTTTTGATTACGTCATCGGTCCGCCCCACAAACCAGTAATATCCGTCCTCATCGCGCCAGGCCACATCGCCAGTGTGATATACGCCGTCCAGCCAGACAGAAGCAGAAAGCATTTTATCCTTGTGATAGCCCATAAACATACTGATCGGCGGGTTGGCACCGGTTTTAATAATAATTTCACCTTCCTCGCCGGGGCCGCAGGATTGGCCGTTGGGGTTAATTAAATCAACGTCAAATTGAGGCGATGGTTTGCCCATCGAGCCGGGCCGCGGCACCGTCCACGGAAAATTGGCCAGCTGCAAGGTGGTCTCGGTTTGGCCGAACCCCTCCATCAACTTGATGCCCGTGTGCCCAAGAAAAGCATTAAAAACTTCGGGATTAAGCGGCTCGCCGGCCACGACACAATATTTGAGCGCCGACAAATCATACTGTGCAAAGTCTTCTTTAATTAGAAAACGATAAATCGTAGGGGGCGCACAAAAAGTGGTGACTTTATATTTGGCAATTACCGCAAGCAGCTCGGCTGGCACAAATTTATCGTAATCATAAACGAACACCGCCGTCTCGCTGAGCCACTGGCCGTAAATCTTACCCCAGGCTGACTTCGCCCAGCCGGAGTCAGAAACAGTGAGGTGCAGGCCGTCGGCGGTGACATTTTGCCAATATTTCGCCGTAATGATATGACCCAGCGGGTATAGATAATTATGCACAACCATTTTGGGCAATCCGGTCGAGCCCGAAGTAAAATAAATCAGCATTGTGTCGCTGTTGCGCGGCATAGCGCTGCCCATCGGTCGTTCAAAATCAGCCGATACACTGTCCAACTCTTGGGCATAGCCCAGCCAGTCGCCCACAGCCGCGCCAACTGTCATTTTAAGCTTCAAGGTGGGGGAATCTGCTTGCGCTTCGTCCACGCGGGCCATGAGATCCGCATCATTGGCCACAACAACCATTTTAATATCCGCGGCATTGTTACGGTAAACCAGGTCTTTGCGGGTGAGCAAATGCGTGGCAGGTATGACAACTGCGCCTATTTTGTGAAGCGCCAGGATGTTGAACCAATATTCATAATTCCGCTTTAACACGAGCATAACTACATCACCCTTTGCAACCCCATGCTTTTTATAAATATTGGCGGTCCTGTCGCTAAAATACTTCAGCTCCTTGAAGGAAAAGCGGCGCTCCGCGCCATCCTGATTACACCATATCATTGCAATTTTGTCGGGGCAGCTTGCAGCAAGCTCATCCATGACGTCATAAGCAAAATTAAAATTATCCGGCACATTAACCTTAAAATTGTCATGAAAATCCTCGTAAGAGGAAAAAACGGTGCGGGGCAGATAGGTAGCAAGGATACTAATGACCCGGTCCTCCTTTATCAGACTATAATTGCGAGAAATTTAGCCGGTTTGCCATTTTGCGCGGTCATACCATGCGGGCGCGATGCATCAAAATACAGTGTATCGCCCTCATTTAATATCAACTCATGCTTATCAATGACAACTTTCAAACTGCCCTCGATCATATAATTCATTACCATACCTTGATGGCGGTATATATCGCCCGCCTCATCGCCGGGCTCGACCGTGACCATGAATGGCTCCGCCTTTTTATGCAGGAAATTATACGCCAAACTTTGATATTTATAAGGTTTATTGCGATCCACGCTGAGCCCGGCACCTTTTTTAACAAGCGAATAAACATGCAGCCTTGGCGCGTCACCGGTTAAGATGGCGGTGAGTTCCACATTAAAAAGATGCGC
>CAYYBV010000154.1:0-4948 GCA_964469675.1 uncultured Verrucomicrobiota bacterium | reverse complement strand
TGACAAAATATAACAACAACGCTGATGTTCGTGCAAAATTGAGGTGGTAATTGAACCGTTCGCCTACTTTGGCGCTTACCAGCCACTGGCTATACTCTGTGACCCGTGGATCGCCCTCGGGCGGCGACCAGGGTGCAAACACGTTGGTCTTGTCGGGATGATACGGGCCGCGTTTGCACTCGAAAAACACGGCGTTATTGTCCAGGGCCAGCCAGGTGTGCCAGGCATCAGGCGGTATTTCCAGGCCGATGGTCGCGCCGTTGGGCGCCAGGTCAATTCGTTCCGCCACGGAACCGTTATCATTCAGCAGGATGACCTGCATGCGGCCTTGGACTGCGATGGCAAACTCCATTTTGTTTTCCGCCGCGTGCCGGTGCGGACGGACATAGGTCCCCTTTTGCATCGCCACCATCAGCCGCTGGATTGGGTCATCCGGGCTCTCGTGAAAATTATAGTTGGTGCGCCTGCGCGGGGACACCGTTGCTTTCTGGCCCAGCTCCTGAATCAGCCGGGCAGTTAATTTTTTAACGGCAGTTGTGCGCATCAAGCATGTCTCCCTTGTGAAAAATAAAGCGGCAAAGCAAAAGATAACAACTTGATTTTACATGCGCAACCATTGATATTTTATCCTGTGGATTTGACGTTCCGGGCCCTTCTTGATACATTACGCGTCACGCCAAGCGTAACCATTTCGGATTTAGGTAAAAATATTCAGGTTAACCCAAAAAGCGAACCCTCATCCATTATGCAAAAACAAAAAATGGTCATTATAGGAGCCGGCAGCATTTTTTTTACCCGGGCCGTGGCGATTGGGATGTGCCAGGATCACCGGTTCCGTGGGGGCACGCTGGCGCTGGTGGATGTCGCTCCGGAGATGCTCGATGTCATGAGCCGGCTCTGCCGGCGCATAGTTGCCACGACGGGTGCCGAGCTGAACGTGGAGGCGACGGCGGACCGCAAGGCGGCCTTGCGCGACGCTAATTTTGTCGTGTTGAGTTTTAGCAAACGCGGGGTGGATCTGCGCGAGACCGATACCGTGATCCCGGCGCGCTATGGTGTTCGCCAGAGCTCGGGCGACTCGATCGGTCCGGGTGGATTATTCCGTGCGATTCGCACGATCCCACTGCTCCTCGAAATTGCGCGTGATATCGAGGCGATCTGCCCCCGGGCCTGGGTGTATAACTATGTCAATCCCTCCACAGTGATGGGCGCGGCGCTGAGCCGCCACACCCGGCTGCGTTCCCTTGCAGTCTGCGATGGAGTATTGTTGCCGCAGACCAAGCTTAATCTCATGGAACGGGTGGGGATTCCCGCGGCGGCGGTCGACGAAGTCACCATGAAAATCGGCGGTCTCAACCATTTCAGCTGGGTCACCGAATTTCGCCATGGCCGCCGCGATTTGTTGCCGGACTTGTTGCGTGCGATCAAGGCCAAACCGGAAGATCATGCGGGCAAGGCGGTTGAGCAACTTCTGGAAATCTATGGATGGTATTCGCCCATCGGCGGGCACATGGTGGAATTTTTGCCGTATTTTCAGGGACATGGCGTCAAGCCGGAAGAATCCTATGTGAACGGTATCTTTGAAATCCAAGAGCGGCGCAAATGGATGCGCGCATTCAACGAGGAAATCAGGCGGCAAGCCGACGGCCGCGATCCGATCGACAAGCTGATCAGCGAAACCAAGCCTGACTTGGTGATCCGGCTGGCTGATTCGGTCATTGATAATGACGGCGGATGGCATTATGTCAATTTCCCTAATCATGGGAACATCACCAATCTGCCGGAAGGCGCTACTATCGAGTTGCCGGCCCGGATTTATGCCGACCGTTACGAGGGTGAGATTTTCGGTGAGCTGCCGCCGGTTTTGCGTAGTTGGCTGTTGCGCGTGATCGACGTGCAGGAGCTTACTCTGGAAGCGGCGATGACTGGCAACCGCCGTGTTTTGCGCCAGGCTTTAGTTGCCGACCCCATGACCGTATCCATCGAAGACGCGGATCGCATCATCGCTGAGCTGCTGTCCGCCGAAAAGGATGATCTGCCGGAAATGTGGCGATAGCCGCCATCGCATCCGGTTTTGCAAAGGAGCTGTTTCCGGATGGAACGCGAGCAATGCTTTGGGTTGCGGGCACAGCCCGCGTCAGAAGGATATGACGCGCAACCGCCTTGCGCAGGGCGCGAATCCCATAACGGCGTTTTTTGTTTTGCTCAATCGCGCATCTTTTCTGGAGGCCGCAAATGACCATGCACATTGATCGCATTATCGGCCATATCGTCGAAGTAAAAATCGGCTTCAATTATGCAATGGGCAACCTGGAGTCGGCCCAGTCGATCATCTGGGAAATCTGCGCGGGCAAATACCGCGGCATCGGTGAGGCGGGCTGGTCCTCGGAACTCACCGGCCCGGCCACGCGCTATCGCAAAAGCCTGGATGGCATGGCCTCCACGCTCACCGGCCGCCTGACCACGCACGGCATTATCACTCCCGCGGAACGGCGTTTCATCGAAACAATGGCGCGGCCCATGCTCAGGCAGGATCCGCTGCGCCGCGAAGCCCTGCTCCCCGCTCTGCCAGCCGTCTTTAACGGGCAAACCTGGATGATCCGGGAAGGACTGAGCATCGCGCTCAGCGACCTTGCCGGCCGCGTCGCCCACGCTCCGGTCCACGCCCTGCTCGGTGGCAAACGCCGTGATTGCGCTCCGGGCATGCCGGTCGTTCATGTCGGCCCTGTGGATGTGATGGTGCGCCGCGCCTTGAAGTGGTCCGGCGCCGGATACAAGTTCATCAAAGTCAAGATGCGCGGCGTCCTGGCGGAAGACGTTGCCGCCCTGCGCGCCATCCGCAAGGCGGTCGGCCCCGCGGCCCGTTTCCAGGTTGATGCCAACGACGGGTATGCCCGGCTTGCGGATGCCGTGCGCGCGGTCAAGGCCCTGGCGCCGTGCAAGGTTGACCTCTTCGAGGACATGCTTAACGCGCCCCTTGCCAAGATCGCCGCCCTGCGCCGGCAATCCGGCCAGAAAATCATGGTGGACAAGGAGTCGTTCTGGCCCCAGGTGCACGACGTTATCCGGCTCGGGGCGGCCGATACCCTCAACCACCACCCAAACCTGCGCGGCGGGCTGGATGTGGCCATGCGCATCGACGCCGTGGCCATGGCGGCGGGCATTCCCACCGCCATCGGTTCCAGCGGCACATTCGGTATCCAGGATGCCGCCTTCCAGGCGCTGGGCGCCGTGATCGGCCTGACGCGCCCTATCGAGGATATCGGCCTGCAGCCGTATTACAGCGGGCCGACCAGGGGTGAATACGATTTCAACCGCGATCCCGATCTGCTCAAGCAACCATATCCAATCAAAAACGGTATCATCCAGATACCGGATCTGCCTGGTCTGGGCGTGGAGCTCGACCGCAAAAAACTGGCGCGCGCGACCATCGGCCAGTTCGAAATCGCATAAAATAAATCCGGCCCGTGATCCGACTGAGCTCTATTGACCAAGGGGGCCACGGGCAAGCGCAATTATGTATTGACTGCCGACCCTGTTCTGGCATCCTCTTCCCCGGGCAAGCGCTCTTTCCGGCTGGTCTCCGCGGGCGCGTGGCCGGAGTTTGGGAGATCTTCAAGGCGGTTACCAAGAAGAAGCAGGCGATTATCATAGGAGGAAAGCATGCCCGTTTATCCCGGCCCGATTTCACCCCGATGCGATACCGGCCTGCTGGGCCGGCTCGATCACGATCCGTTTGGCGTCATGCCCAAAGCATTCGCGCGACGGCCCCACATTTTAATTTCTCCGGAATTGCTCGCCCTGGCGCGGGATCGCTTAAAAACCTGCAGCTGGGCGCAGGCCTGTTACAAAAGGCTTAAGGATAACTGCCTTGATAAGGATGCGGTCCTGGATAAACCGCAAGACGCCCTGGCGGAAGTCAAACAGCGGGGGGCGGTGTTGCAGTTGGCCAGCCGGAATGCGCTGGCCTTTCTGCTGTCGCGCGAGGCCGGCTACCGGGAGGCCGCCTTGAAGGCGTTCCGAATTCTAGCCGAGCATTGCAGCCATGCGCCGCTTGCGGCCAACGGCGGCCTGGTTGTCGGCGGTTCGTTGAGTGAAAGCCATGCCTTGATTTTGGCCGGCCAGACCTACGACATGCTGGCCGCCGCGGACTTGTCCGATGCCGATGACCGTCTGTTCCGCGCCTTCCTGTTGGCAACCCGGGCGGCGAGCAATGCTTGCGAACATTTTACCTGCAGCAATCACAATACCTGGGGCCAGACCGGCCGGCTGACCGTGGCCCTGGCCCTGGAAGATCCCCAGGGGATTCATGAGGCCCTCTACGGGTGTGCGGGTGGCGAGCGCTGGCGCTATGGATTGATCCACCAGTTGCGGCACGATGTGCTGGCCGATGGGATGCATTGGGAGCGGACGCCCGGTTATCATTACTATACCCTGATGGCCCTGACCGACGCCATGGATGCAGCTTTTAACTCGGGCCTCGATTTGTGGCATAAGGAATTACCGATGCTCCAACAGGACGACCAGTCGGATCTGCATCGGGCCTATGGCTCATTGGGTACGAAAACCCTCAAGCCGGCCTATGATGCCCCGTTCTTCCTGACGTTCGGCAATGGCGACATCTCCCTGTTGAGCGACAGTGGTTTGTTCAACCTGCGCGGGGTTTGGATTTGGGGCGTGATTTACAATAAGGCCTATGAGGCCTATGGTGATCCTAAATATGCCTGGCTGTTGAACCGGATGGAAAGCGATTACAAAACCAGGGACTATCCCGGTGTGCCGATGCCGCTCCAGACTAAGCGCGGGGATATTGATTTTGTGCGCTTGAAACATGCTTCCTATCCCCGCGGCCGCTGGTCTCTGGCCCGGGACACGAAAGTTGGTATTTCCGGTCGAAACACAAAGGGCAGTTCCTGTCTGCCAGCCTATGGCGCGGCCGTAATGCGGT
>CAYYBV010000153.1:0-4987 GCA_964469675.1 uncultured Verrucomicrobiota bacterium | reverse complement strand
CCTACATTGACGGCGAGAAAGGTATCCTGCTCTACCGCGGTTATCCCATTGAGGAATTGGCCGCAAAATCCACATTTGTGGAAACGGCCTATCTCTTGATTCATGGTGAATTGCCCACGAAAAACGAACTGTCGGTTTTTTCAAACCGGCTGAACGAGTCGTCGCTGATCCACGAAGACATGCGCCACTTCTTTGTGGCTTTCCCGAAATATGCGCATCCGATGGGCATCCTGGCCACCATGGTGGCGTCGCTTTCCACGTTTTACCCCGTGCCGGACTTCATGGATCCGGGGGTTGAGGAGCAGTTCATGGCCAACCTGATTTCCCAGGTGCGCACTGTGGCGGCTTTCTCCTATAAGAAGTCCATCGGGGAGCCGACCGTGTATCCGTCGTTTAAGCTGCGTTATGTGGAGAATTTCCTGAATATGATGTTTTCCTCGCCGGTCAAGGATTACCATCAGGATCCGGATATCGTGCAGGCCTTGGAACTATTCCTGATCCTGCACGCTGACCACGAGCAAAATTGCAGCACCTCCACGGTGCGGCTGGTCTGTGGGGGCCGCGCCATGGCGGCGCCAATCAGGAAGTTATCAATATGCTGGAACGCATATTGGCGACCGGCGTTGCTCCCAAAACTTTCATTGACCGGGCCAAGAATAAGGCCAGCCAGGAGCGGTTGATGGGGTTTGGGCATCGGGTCTATAAAAACTTTGACCCGCGGGCCAAGATTCTCAAACAGGCTTGTCATAAATTGCTTAACAGGCCGGGCGTTTCCGATCCGTTACTCGAGATTGCCCTTGAAATCGAGCAGCTGGCGCTGAAAGACTCATATTTTATCGAGCGCAACCTCTACCCAAATGTGGATTTTTATTCCGGCCTGATCCTGAAGGCGGCGGGCATTCCCTATGATATGTTCACGGTGCTGTTCGCTATCGGACGGGTGCCTGGTTGGCTGGCCCAATGGCGCGAAATGGTGCATACCGCAAGCTTCAAAATCGTGCGGCCGCGCCAGATCTATATCGGCGAGGTGGAACGCCATTACGAGCCAATCGAGCGGCGGGTTTCCCGGAAATAGG
The DNA here is from genome assembly GCA_964469675.1 of uncultured Verrucomicrobiota bacterium. Classification (GTDB taxonomy): domain Bacteria; phylum Verrucomicrobiota; class Kiritimatiellia; order JAAZAB01; family JAAZAB01; genus VSJD01. The sequence continues at coordinate 3,911 of CAYYBV010000153.1, read as the reverse complement.
GCTGGGGCCGAGCGCTGGCGTAATCGAATTTGCAGTTGACAAAGTCGTTTTTTAGCGTAGGATTACCAAACGAAAGGAGGTAATTAATTTGGCTTGTTGAGTCAAAGCTGAGAAGCTCAAGTTAGGACTGGTAAATATGCGCCTATTTAAATTTGTGTGGGTGTAAATTTATTAAAAGGGAAAGTTATGTCAAAAGATTTATCCGTTCGAGGTTATGCGCGTGGCATGTATATTGCCGTCTGTCTGGCAATGCTGGGTCTGTTAACCGTTCCGGCCGGAGCCCAGATGCTCCAGCCCCCGGAGGGGGTGCCCATGCCTGCCGCGGCTGTGGTCCAGTCAGCTGATATGTCGGCGGCCGAGGGCGCGGTCGGGTCATATTATAGCGAAATGCAATATTGGGCCGACTGGTGCAACTACTATGCGAACCAGTATTATTATGTCTCGCAGACGGATTTAACCCTGGCTTACTGGTGTTACAGCTACGCCAATTATATCTACTATTATTACATGTATTATGGCTATAGCTCTTATGCAAGCTATTATTACGATTATTACATGTATTATGCGTATTATTATTACGATCAGTACTATTACAGCAGCCAGTATTACCAGTATTACGAGTATTATTATAACATCGCTTTAGACTATTATTACGCCTGGTATTACTCGGGCTCGCAATATGACTTGGCCTATACCTATTACTATTACGCCTCGGCCGTATATTACTACTACCTGTATCTTGGCGATAGCTCTTCCGCGAACTACTATTACGACCTGTATATGTATTACGCGTATTACTATTATTACCTGTAATCCGGGTGGTAATTGTCCGGTCTGATTCCGGTTGCCATGCATCAGCCAGCGCCTGCGGGGAAACGGCCTAGACCGCCCGCAGGCGCTGTTGTTTTAACCAGGTTTTTGCCAGATTTGGGATGGCGTTTAGTTTTGGTGTCGGTTAATTTTTAAAGGGAGGTGTTATGCGTCATGGAGTGCGCTGGTCGGTAGTGGCGGGTATTCTGGCGTTGGGTATGATCCTGTCGGCGGCCTTGGTGTCCAAGCTGTTTGTGCGGGTCCGGCAGGAGCAGGCCATTACGGTCAAAGGCTATGCCGAGCAGGATGTGGTTGCGGATGTCGGCAAGTTTACCTGCGCCTGTAGTGTGCGTGGGGTCAGCCTGCGGGAGGCGTACGATAAGCTCGAGGTCAGTCGGAATCGTGTGCTGGATTATCTGCGGCAGAAACAATTCCCGGTCGCGGATCTGGCCGTTAAAACCATCCAGATTAGCAAGGTTTCCCGGCGCGATGCACAGGGCAAGGAAACCAACGAAACCGAATATTATGACATGACGCAGTGGGTGGCCGTTACCTCCAGTAATGTCGTGGCGATTCGTGATGTGTCCATTGCGATCGCCGAATTGATCAAGGAAGGAATTGATCTCGGTGTCACGCCGCCGGAGTTTTATGTGTCCACGCTCCCGGCCACCAAGCTGGAACTGCTGGCCAAGGCGACGGGCGACGCCTATCAGCGCGCGGTTGTTCTGGCGGAAAAAAGCCGGGGCAAAGTAGGGGCGCTGATCTCGGCCCAGCAGGGCGTCCTGCAGATCACCGAGCGGAACTCGACCGATACTTCCGGCTGCGGCGTGTACAACACCGCCACGATTGAAAAAACCGCCAAGGCGGTGGTCACGCTGGAATATGCCATCGAGCCGGTGCGCTGATCCGCCACCGGTCGGGTCGCGTCGCTACAAATAAATGCCGGAGCCAAGAAAGAGCGAGTCGTCAATTTTGATGACGTAACCGAGCTTGCGGCCTTCCTTGCCGGTGACCGGGTCGGTCCACCCGTACTCGACAAATCCCTTGCCGGCCCTGGCAGCGTCGCGCAGTTGCTGGATGACCAGATGGCCGTGCGCGTCCTTTTTACCGGTCAGGTCTTTGCCGACAAGATCCGGTGTGAAGCCATGCGCCTGGCACACGCAATTGAAGTCGTAGGCGTAAATGTAAAGTTCGCCCTTTGCGCGCACGAATTTGCCCTTGGGATTGGAAAATTCCCGCAGGGCCGCTTCCCGGCCGACTTCCTTGACGTAGCCGGCGGCTTCTTCGACAAACTTGATCATTTGCTCACGGGTGATTGTCGGCGCCTTTGCGGTTTCCTGGGATGCCTGTGGTTGAACCTGTTCGCCGGCCAGCGCCAATGTCATTGACGCCAGAACTGCGGCCATGGTTGCGGATGTGTAGCGCATGTCGACTCCTCCTTGCTGATTTGTTGTTCAAAAAGCGACATCGTCAGTGCACTATAAACACGGAACCTTTTGCGTGCAAATAAAATCGGGGCGACGCGATTTGAACTCGTGACCTTTTGCACCCCAAAGTCCCGACTCTCCCGGAGGTCGGGACGCTACCAGTCAGATAACAGCACGGGAACCTTTATTTGATTTTTAGAGTTGACGATATAGCGTTGAATGGACTTATGGTTTTTAGTCCGTTTGATTTTTGATTCCAAGGCCATAGCTTCAGTTCGTGTAAGAAATTGTTCTGCGAAAACCAGTTGCCAGTCCTGGGTATGGGCAGTTGTGGGTGTATCGCCCGTCCGATGGAATTTGAGCCGTTGGTTTAAATTCTTGGTCTGTCCAATGTAATATCGGCTGTTACGCGGGCTGAATAAAATATAAGTGTAATACATGCAAAAATGGTCGGGGCGACGAGATTTGAACTCGTGACCTTTTGCACCCCAAAGTCCCGACTCTCCCGGAGGTCGGGACGCTACCAGTCAGATAACAGCACGGGAACCTTTATTTGATTTTTAGAGTTGACGATATAGCGTTGAATGGACTTATGGTTTTTAGTCCGTTTGATTTTTGATTCCAAGGCCATAGCTTCAGTTCGTGTAAGAAATTGTTCTGCGAAAACCAGTTGCCAGTCCTGGGTATGGGCAGTTGTGGGTGTATCGCCCGTCCGATGGAATTTGAGCCGTTGGTTTAAATTCTTGGTCTGTCCAATGTAATATCGGCTGTTACGCGGGCTGAATAAAATATAAGTGTAATACATGCAAAAATGGTCGGGGCGACGAGATTTGAACTCGTGACCTTTTGCACCCCAAGCAAACGCGCTACCAGTCTGCGCTACGCCCCGCGAAGTCTTGTGAAATCAATATGAGGTTTATTGATTTGGCCAGAACGCTATCACGTTATCAGGGTGTGTGTCAATTGGCATCTGGGCGTGGATTGGGGTGAATACAGGGCGTGTCCGAAATGGCCAAGCATCTGCATGCTGAATGGTGCGGGGCATGCTTTTACGAGTTGGCATTAAAATAACAGCTGGCGCCCCGGGTGGCGGATGGTATATTATGCCGTTTGATCAATTAAGTGGTTAAATGGCATTTTAAAAGCAAAGGGGATACCTATGGCTAAAGCCGCCGCCCGTCATATTTTGGTTAATACACAGCAAGAATGCGCCGCGCTTAAGCAACAAATTGAAGCCGGCGCTGATTTCGCGGCCTTGGCCCAAAAACACTCCCGGTGTCCTTCCGGCAAGCAGGGTGGCGCGCTGGGCACAGATAGTGTTTAGCGCGGCGCTTGGCCAGGTTCATGGTCCGGTGAAGACCCAGTTTGGATTTCATCTGATTGAAATCACCAGTCGCACGGAATGATTTTGACGCCGGTGCGTGCCGCGCAATAATGTGTCTGTCTGCGGGGTCGGGTATATTGCCAAACATTCAAGCCGATACTATGACCAAGTGGCTGATCATTGACGGCTACAATCTGATTCACCGGCCCGGTAATTACCGGGATGGTAATCGAACGGACTCTTTGCCGCATGACTTGGCCGGCAAACGCCGGCGTCTCATTCAACTGTTGGAAAAAACAGTCGGCATCCTGGCCGAGCGCATCACTGTGGTTTTTGATGGCCGCTCCGGT